>JAIXYF010000026.1 GCA_027490345.1 Novosphingobium sp. | reverse complement strand
GCCGGAGTGATCCTGCAAACGCTGCATGAGGCGACAGACGCGGCGGGCTTGCGCTTCCCCCTCACGCTCGGCGGCAAGGGCTCGGCCACGATCGGCGGCCTCGTTTCCACCAATGCCGGGGGCACGCAAGTGCTGCGCCACGGCACTATGCGCGCCGCCGTGCTGGGTCTGGAAGCCGTCATGGCCGATGGCGCCGTGCTCGATACGCTCACCCCGCTCAAGAAGGACAACCGGGGGTTCGATCTCAAGCAGGTGCTGATCGGCTCTGAAGGCACCATGGGCATCGTCACGGCCGCCACGCTGCGCCTTGCCCCGCGCATTGCCGGCCGCACGGTGCTCTGGGCGGGCCTTGCCTCGCTGCACGATGCCCGCGCGCTGCTGCTTCATGCCGAGGGGCAGTGCGGACAAGCGCTCGAAGGTTTCGAGGTCTTGCCCCGCCATTCGCTCGAAGCGGTCTGCGCTTATCTGCCCAGCGCCCGCGCCCCGCTGGCGCAGCCGCACGCATGGCACGCGCTGATCGAGCTGGTTGCCGAAACCGAGGCAGACGCGGCCAGCCTCCCCGCGCAGGCCGAAGCCTTGCTCGCCTCCGCTTTCGAGGCAGGCCTGATCGCCGATGCCACCATCGCGGCAAGCGAAGCGCAGGCCGAAGCCTTCTGGACTTTGCGGGACAGCATCGCGCCCGCCGAACGCGCGCTCGGCCCTGCCGTGCAGCACGATATCAGTGTGCCGACTCACCGCATGCCCGCCTTCGTCGAACAGGCCGTGCCGCTGATCGAAGGGGCCTGGCCTGGCACGCGTGCGGTCGGCTTCGGGCATCTGGGCGATGGCAATATCCACTTCCACGTGATCGCACCTTCTGGCGTTCACCCCGCCACCTGGCAGACCACCGATGGCAAGGCGATCAGCGCGCAGGTCCACGATCTCGTCACCGAATGGGGCGGCTCGATCTCTGCCGAGCATGGCATCGGGCAATTGAAGCGCGATGAGCTTGCCCGCCTGGGCGATCCGGCAGCGCTCACGCTGTTGCGCCAGATCAAGGCCGCGCTCGATCCGCACGGCCTGCTCAATCCCGGAAAGCTGATCTGACCAACGATCTTTCGCCATGTGACAGTGGTGTTGCAGGTGCTCTTGCGCAGCCCCTGCACAATCCCTAAACGGCGCGCTCCCGCCGCAATCCCGTGCGTTGCCACGCGTGCCTGGCGACCAGTCTGACGGAGAAGTTTCGATGGCCAGCGCGCCCCAGTCCCTGCCCTTGTTCTATAACGATCTTACGCCGCTCAATTTGCGCGATCACGCAAACTGGAAGGCCCGCGGCGCCGACAAGGCGACATGGATGGCTGGCCAGCACGCCATCCCGCTGACGGTGGAGGAATTCCCGCAGGCCGCGCGCCATTTCCCGATCATCTTCGCCTCGGGCGAAAATCCTGTGCCGCTGGCGCTGATGGGCCTCAACGAAGGCATCAACGTGTTCGTCGATGCCGAAGGCACTGTCGCACCGGGTGCGTATGTCCCTGCTTATGCGCGCCGCTATCCGTTCCTGCTCGCCAAGCTGACGCCGGACACCACCGATCTTTCGCTGTGCTTCGATCCGACGACCAACCTGCTCGGCGATTTTGCCGAGGGCGAGGCCCTGTTCGCCGGAGAAGAGCCTTCGGAAGCCACGCGCAACGTGCTGCAGTTCTGCGAACAGTTCGAACAGGCCGGCCAGCGCACGCAGGCGTTCGTCGAGGAGATCACCAAGCACGATCTGCTGATGGACGGCGAAGCCGCGATCCAGCAGGCCGGTGTCGAGCAGCCGTTCGTCTACCGCGGCTTCCAGATGATCAATCAGGAAAAGCTGCGCGACATGCGCGGTGATGTCCTGCGCGGCTGGGCACAGAGCGGCCTGCTGCCGCTGCTCTATGCCCACGTGTTTTCGCTCGATCTCATGAGCACGATCTTCGGCAAGCAGGTGGAACAGGGCGTTGGCCCCACGCCCCCACTGCCGCAGTTCTGAGGCTTCGGTCATACAGATTGGATAAGGGGCGCCAAGCGAAGCCGCCATTTTGGAGGGCGAAAGCCCTTGCGCTGCTGCAGGCTCCCCCTTATCTTCATCAAGTTGCTTCGGTGCTCCCCTCATGGCCCGGCGCAACAGGTGCACCTGGTGCACCTCCTCCCTGAACCTTGGCCACCTGGAGCAATGCTCCAGGTGGTTTTTTCTTGGGTTCCAATTTTTCGTGATTTCAGCGGTTTACCGCAGCAACGCGGGATTCGCTCACTCAGCCGCCGCGCGCCAGCAGCCGCGCTCGCGGCCCAGATCCGCCACAGCAATCGCCATGCGCTGCACCAACGCGGCCACTACGGCAATCGTTGTGCCAAGCCCCGGCCCCGGCTCGGCCATCGCCGCATCGAGATAGGTTCGCCGGTCGATTTCCAGTTGCAGGCAGTGTATCCCGCTGGCGCGCCGGGCGTGGCGTTCCAGCACATAGCCCCCGGCATAAGGCCGGTTGTGCGCCGCCAGCCGCTGCGCCTGTGCCAGCGCGGCAAAGGCTTCGGCCACCAGCGCGCCATCGCAGGCCGCGCCGAAGCGGTCTCCCACCACAAACTGGGCTGAAGGTTCCCCGGCGCGCGCGGGCAGCGGCGGCATCGAATGGAGATCGATCAGCAGCACTGCGCCCCAGCGCGCGCGCACCGTTTCCAGCAGCCCCGAAAGCGCATGGTGATACGGCTCGTGCACACCGGCGATCCGAGCTGCCAGTTCATGATGCGCGATCGGCCGCTTCCACAGTTCGCCCAGCCCGGGCAGCCGCCGCGGCACCAGGCCCAGGCCGCTGCGCGCGCGCCGCCCCGCCGAAGGAATCGGCGCGGATCCGGGCGCGGGGCCGGCATCGGGCGCACCGCCGCCAATCATCTCCCAGTCGACATCGTCGCTGGCGCGATTGAGATCGATCATGGCGCGCGGCGCATGAGCCACCAGCAGCGCAGCGCCGGTCTGTTCTGCCACCGCGCGGCCGACCAGATCGACCAGCCGGTCCTCCAGCCGCGGCGCGCTGAACGCGGGCTGGCGCATGTGCGAAACAAGCGTCTGGGGATAGCTGCGCCCGGCGTGAGGCACCGCGATCACCACTGGCACCGCAGAGGGATCATGGCTCCACACGGTAAACGCAGGCACCCCTTCCAGCCCGGGCACGAAACCCCCGCTGACCGGGTCGGCACTGCCGTGCGCAGGCGATTCGCCCTGCGACGCAAAAGTTCGGTTCATGCCCGAAGGCTGCCGGGGTTTGGCACGCATGTCAAAGTGCTCCATACTGCGTGAGCAATTAGGGCCGGTCTGGACAGAATCTTAACCTGCACAGGTGTAGAGGATCAAACCACAGGAATGGCGCAAGCTGCGGGACACGCGGTGCATAGACCAGCCGGATTGGAAACAAGCTGGACTGGCAAGAAAATTGAAGGTGAACATGATTCGTATCCTCCTGGCCGAAGACGAAGAAGCGATGCGCACCTATCTGGCCCGCGCGCTGGAAAACGCAGGTTATGAAGTGGTGTCGGTCGATCGCGGCACCGAAGCCGTCCCGCTGCTCGAAGCACAGCATTTTGATCTGCTGCTGTCAGACATTGTCATGCCGGAAATGGATGGAATCGAACTCGCGCAGCGCTGCGCCGAGATCAGCCCCGCCACCAAGGTCATGTTCATCACCGGTTTTGCCGCCGTTACGCTCAAGGCCAACCGCGAGGCGCCCACCGCGCGCGTGCTGTCAAAGCCGTTTCACTTGCGCGATCTCGTGCTCGAAGTGGAACGCGTGTTTGCTGATTCGCCGATGACCGGCAATCTGCGCTGAGAGCGCACCAAAACCCTCTTGCCAGTCCATCGCCCCCCGGCTAATGGGCTGCCTCTCGCAAGGTTTCGTCCATGCGGAGCTTGATGGTGTGGGCGTATAGCTCAGTGGTAGAGCACTATGTTGACATCGTAGGGGTCGCAAGTTCAATCCTTGCTACGCCCACCATCGCCAAAGAAAACCCCGCCGCGGCGGGGTTTTTTGTTGCCGGCAGCCGGTTTTGGGCAGCAGCCGGCAAACCAGGCTACTGCCAGACCGGCATCTGCACCGATCTGGCGGCAGTTTCAGCCCCAATGGAGCCGGGCGTTACTTGCCCTGCCAGTTGGGTTTGCGCTTCTCGGCAAAGGCCAATGCGCCTTCGCGCGCGTCGGAAGATGTGAACACCGGGGCGATGTAAGCCTCCTGCTTGTCCCACATGTTTTCCTCGGTCCACTCGTGCGAATCGCGCACGATGGCCTTGGAAGCAATCAGCGCCAGCGGACCGTTGGCGGCAACCCGCGCCGCCAGCGCCTTGGCGGCATCCAGCGAAGGCCCTTCGGTCAGCTCATTGATGAAGCCCAGCGCATAAGCACGCTCCGCGTCGATGAAATCGCCGGTCAGCGCCAGTTCCATCGCGATGCGCGGCGGGATCTGGCGCGGCAGCTTGATGAGGCCGCCAGCGGCTGCCGCAAGGCCGCGCTTGGCTTCGGGAATGCCGAACTTGGAACCCTTGCTGGCCACGATCAGATCGCACGACAGCGCCAGTTCCATGCCGCCCGCAAGCGCATAGCCATCGACCGCCGCGATGATCGGCTTCTTCGGCGTCCACTGCGAAAGCCCGCCAAACCCCCGGCCCGGCACGCTCGGCCGCTCGCCGCGCAGGAAGCCCTTGAGGTCCATCCCTGAGCAGAACGTGCCGCCCGCGCCGGTCAGGATGGCGCAGCGCAAATCGGTCTCGGCGTCCAGCCGGTCCATTGCCGCAGCAATCCCTTCGGCGGCCGCCTTGGTCATCGCATTCTTGGCATCAGGCCGGTTGATCGTGACGATCAGGACGTTGCCATCGACTTCAGTCAGGACTTCAGGTGCATCGCTCACGGCATCTCTCCTCGCATGTGCGCTTAATCGCTTGGTTAAATGTCTAGAGCCCGCGCCTAGCCCCTGTCCAGACTGAAACCGCGCAAAATGCCGTCACCCTTGCCCTTTGGTGAGACTCCCCCGCTTGCGCACACGGAAGCTCCTGCTAAGGAACGGCAAATTTCTGAATCTCTCCCCGGAAGGCACGCTAACCATGGCAAAGATCAAGGTGAAGAATCCTGTCGTCGAGCTCGACGGCGACGAAATGACGCGGATCATCTGGCAGTGGATCCGCGAGCGCCTGATCCTTCCCTATCTCGATATCGATCTTAAGTATTACGACCTCTCGGTCGAGAAGCGCGACGAGACGGGCGACCAGATCACCATCGATTCGGCCAATGCGATCAAGCAGTACGGCGTCGGCGTGAAGTGCGCCACGATCACGCCGGACGAAGCCCGCGTCGAGGAATTCAGCCTCAAGAAGATGTGGAAGTCGCCCAACGGCACGATCCGCAACATCCTTGGCGGCGTGGTTTTCCGCGAACCCATCGTGATCCAGAACGTCCCGCGCCTCGTGCCGGGCTGGACCGATCCCATCGTCGTGGGCCGCCACGCATTCGGCGATCAGTACAAGGCGACCGACACCCTCATCCCCGGCCCGGGCAAGCTGCGCCTCGTGTGGGACGGCGATGATGGCCAGAAGATCGACCTCGACGTGTTC
>JAIXYF010000232.1 GCA_027490345.1 Novosphingobium sp. | reverse complement strand
GCCGGGCTTCAGTTTGCGCGCGATCAGATCGACAGGACCGTCGTTCATCATGCGGCGCTTGGCATGGCGCGCCTTGGGCCAGGGATCGGGGTGGAGCAGCTAGGCGAACGACAGCGCCCCATCGGGCACGCGCGCCAGCACTTCCAGCGCATCGCCATGGTGAATGCGTACGTTGCGGATCGGCATGCCGGTGGCCGTGCCATCAGACCCGCGTCCGCCATCGACATGAACCAGCGCCTGCGCCACGCCATTGAGGAACGGCTCCGCACCGATGAAGCAGTGATCGGGCAGCATGTCCGCCCGGCCCGCCATATGCTCGCCGCCGCCAAAGCCGATTTCGAAGTGCAGCGGGCAATCGCGGCCAAACAGCGCCTCCGCCGTCACCGGCCCTTCCGCCGGGACGGCAATCTGCGGCAGAAGTGTATCGATCAGCGCCTGCTGCCCGGCGCGCAGCGGCTTGCCCTTGGCGCGGCCATAGAGGCGATTGATGGTGAGCGGATCGCCGGGCTTGTGTGCGGTCATAGTGCGCGGCCTCTGGCAGCGGGGGGCCTGATGGTCAATAACGCCGACCACGCGGGGCTTCAGAACCCATGCCGGATGCCGATCGTCCAGCGGCGCGGCGCGCCCGGGCCCAGAAAGCGCGGCGATGATGCGTTCGGCGCTTCGGCAAGCGCGACTTCGCCGATCTCTCCAAACGTGCCGAACGTGGCGTAGCGGCGGTTCAGCGCGTTGCGCACTTCGCCAAACAGCGCCACATTCCGCAGCAGTTCGATGCGGCCGCGCAGATCGACCACAACATAGCCCGGAACCGGCGCGGCGCGGCTGGTATCATCGCCTAGCAGGATCTGGCTGGAACGCGCCGCCAGCGTGCCGCCCACGCTGAAGCGCCGCCATGCTCCAGCCTTCCCGGCATAGTCAACGTTCAGATTGGCGGTGTGGCGCGGCACGCCGGAAAGCCGGTCGCCGGGCCGGATGGTGATCGACCCGTCCTCATCCGCCACCGGATTGGCGTGGGCGGCGATGCGCACCAGCGAACGGTTGGTGGCATCGGTGAAGGCATAGTTTGCTGCGACGCGCAGCCCGCCGCTGGTCGCTGCCAGCGAAAGCTCGATCCCCTGCCGCCGCGCATTGCCCAGATTCTGGAAATAGGCGCGGCCCCGCACGCCCGAGGCAACACGGCGGATCTCGTCGCGGCTATCGGCGCGGTAGGCCGAGGCAAGCCATTCCAGCCGCCAGCCGCCCACCGTGCTGCGGCCCGCAGCGCCCAGCTCCCACGTGCGCGCCACCACCTGGTGCAGCGGCGGATCGGCCACAAAGAAGTTGGCGAGGCTGCAAGGCGCTTCGGGATCGGCGCAGGAAAGCTCTGCCGGGGTGGGTGCGCGGTTGGTTTCGGCATAGCCGGCGCGCAGCGCAAGGCCGGGCGCGGCATCCCAATCCAGCTCCAGCCCCGGATTGAGCCGGGTGAAGTGGTGCTGCCCATCCAGCGCGGTGCCGATCTGGTCTTCCAGCTTGATCGCGGCAAGATTGAAGCGCAGCCCGGCCTCAAGCCGCAGGTTCGGCCCCAGCGGCAGCGTTTCCGCCGCAAAGAACCCGGCATAGAGATTGCGCGTGATGACCGAGACCGGCGCAATGGCGTTGTCTGCCTGCGCGATCACCGGCCCTGCATCCTGCACCCCGCGCGTTTCATCGAGCGTGCCAAGCGTGGTCGAGGCCGCAAACGCGCTGCGGCCATAATCGAGGCTGGTGCCAAGCGTGAGCACATTGCTGCCGCCCAGCAGAGGCCGCCGATCCGTGATCTGGGCCAGAACGCCAAACGCGCGCGAGGTGAGCGCGCCGCGGTTGAACACGGCATAAGTCGGATCGCCCGCCAGCGCGCGGATCGGGCGGCCGAGCCGGTCGGTCAGGACCTGCGATTCCTCCTCGCCCCCAGTTTCAATGGCACTTTCGGATTCAAGGCAGAGCAGGCCGGATGCATCCCCAGCGCGTTCCGTCTCACCCTCTTCATCCTCGCACGCCTCGATATCGGCGGCATCGCCATTAAGCGCGCGGCTCCTTTGCCACTGCGCATAGAACGCTGCCTGCAGCCGCGTGGTGGGCGAAAGATCGGCCCAGGGATGCAAGCTGAACCTTGCAAAGCGGTTTTCGGTGCGATCTGGGTGGGTGAACACGGCACTGCGCCGCACCGCCAGAAGTTCTTCAGGCGAGGCGCCATTGCCGCTGAGGCCAGTGCTGGCGAGGATCACCTTGGCATGAAGCCCCGCCGCCGTGCCATCATAGCCCACATCGGCATAGCCGCTGGCAAGGCGCGACGAGCTGAAATCGCGCCAGCCATTCTCGCCGCGTAGCTGCACCGCGGCGAAACCGCTCCACCGCCCGGCCGCCCCGCCCGCCGCAACGCTGATATCATGCGCGCGATAGGCCCCATAGGATGCGCTGGCGGTGAGGCCGGGATCGCTGCGCCCGGTTGCGGTTTCCAGCACCAGCGCACCGCCCAGCGCGTTGAGCCCGTAGACCGGGCTGGAATCGAGCAGTTCCACACTGCGCAGCGCCGCATCGGGCACGAGATCGAGCGAGACCGTATCGCCAAACGGCAGATTGAAGCGCGCGCCGTCGAGATAGGCCGCCAGCCCCTGCGCCTGCCCTTGCGCGCCCGAGGCCGTCTGCCCGCGATAGACCACCACCGGCTGCCAAGGATTGCCCTGCGCATCCTGCAAAGTGACGCCAGGAAGCTGGCGGGTGAGCGCGCCGATCAGATCCGGCTGGCCGCCCCGCGCCAGACCCGCGCGTGAGAGGCGCAAGGCATCGTCGCTATCCATCCCGGCGCCAGGGGCCGTCACGATGATGGACGGCTCCGCTTCGTCGGTTTCATCCTCGGCGTGTGCGGCGAAGGGCAGGCTGACAGCCAGCAAGCCAACAGTTGCAAATGCGGCGGAACAGCGCACGGTGATCGATCTCCTCAAATCCCGCGCCCGCTATGCGCTTCCCGTGCAGGGGACAAGAAATTTGGGATGGACGCACGCTGGGGCATGTGGTGACACACCGGCCATGTCGGCTTTGGAATGCTTGCCCGGTGCGCTCCCATCTGTGCCCCCTTCTGCGCCCAGCCTGCTGGCGGAGAAGCTGACCGCGCGGGAGATCGAAATCCTGCGCCTGCTGACCGCTGGCCATACGGTCAAATCCATCGCCGTGCGCCTGGGCCGGTCTGAAGCCTCGATCAACGAGCGCCTGCGCGATGCCCGCCGCAAGACCGGCGTGGGCAGCAGCCGCGAACTGGCCCGGCTGCTGGAGGAACAGAATACTGGGGACCAGCATCCCGGGGAACAGAAAATCTGGGACAGGAATCCTGATCTACCCATGGCATCCCCTTCGGCTGAGGGATCGGGGCAGCCCGCAAGCCGCGGGCTTTCCCTGCCGAAAGGAAAGATTGCCATGCTGATCGCCCTCCCCTTCATCGCCGCCGGATCGCTGTTCATGGCGGTGGACCTGCCATACAACGCCGCGCGTCCGCAACCTGCCACAATGGCCGCGCGCGGCGTGCCGCTGGTTGGGCGCTGGGCGCTCGATGTGGCGCGCGTGCCCGCAGAAGAGCGGCCCAGGAGCGTGACCATCAGCTTCAGCGTTGCACCCGACGCGCGCTGGACGACGCAAGTGGAGATCGTGAACCCCGATGGCGCGGCGCTCCATGCTCAATCGACCGCCGCGCTTGATGCCGCGCCCGTTCCCGTTACGGGCAACATGCCCTTCATCGACAGCGGATCGCTGCGCCAGCCCGCCCCTGGCACGCTGGTGATGACCCTGGCCAAGGACGGCGCGCCGGTTTCCACGCGGGTCTACACCGTCTCGCGCGACCACAAATCGATGACCGAGACGATCATCTGGGCCGGAACCGCGATGCCCAGGCTGGAAACCAACCTGTTTCGCCGGATCGATTGAAGCCCGAACGCAAACGGCCCGCCAGTGCTGGCGGGCCGTTATACGGGGGGGGTATTTACGGGTGGAGGTTTTGGATGCGGATCAGGCCGCTTCGGAATCCAGCTTGTCGTCCGGATCACGCAGCACATAGCCGCGGCCCCAGACGGTTTCGATGTAGTTTTCACCATCGCAGGCGTGCGCCAGCTTCTTGCGCAGCTTGCAAATGAACACGTCGATGATCTTGAGTTCCGGCTCGTCCATCCCGCCATAAAGATGGTTGAGGAACATTTCCTTGGTCAGCGTGGTGCCCTTGCGCAGCGAAAGCAGCTCGAGCATCGCGTATTCCTTGCCCGTCAGGTGGACGCGGGCGCTATCGACCTCGACCGTCTTGGCATCGAGATTGACCGAAAGCTTGCCAGTGCGGATGACCGATTGCGAATGGCCCTTCGATCGGCGCACCACGGCATGGATGCGGGCGATCAGCTCTTCGCGGTGGAACGGCTTGGTCACGTAATCGTCGGCACCGAAGCCGAACGAACGTACCTTGGAATCCATTTCGGCAATGCCGGAGAGGATCAGTACTGGGGTCTGCACTTTGGCGACGCGCAGTTTCTTGAGCACATCGTACCCGTGCATGTCGGGCAGGTTGAGGTCGAGCAGGATGATGTCGTAATCATACAGCTTACCGAGATCGAGGCCTTCTTCGCCAAGATCGGTTGCATAGACATTAAAGCCTTCGGTGGTGAGCATAAGCTCAATCGCCTTGGCCGTGGTCGGCTCGTCCTCGATCAGCAGCACGCGCATGGATCAGCCCCTTATTGCCATTCCCCGGTGGCAGTCTGCCCTGCAAAGAGGGCCTTCAGCACCATTAACCATATGACCAATGAACATGAAAGGTTAATTTATCGTAAGCGCGGCAACCGGGGGCCTGCGCCATGCCCCAGGCCGAAAGGCCCCTCAATCCTCCAAATAAAAGTTTTTTATCAGTCATTTAATACGCATAACCAAGCCTTGCGCGGCACCGGTCTGCGCAACCGGCAGCGAAACCTTTTTTAAGAGATACGCATTTATCGGGCCGCCGCCGCGCCCGGCACGCCGATTGCGCTGGCCGCTTCGCGCAGTTTGCGCGCGGCGCTCAGATCGTTGCGAAAGGCGGACAGGCCGCCCGCCAGCGCCTTGGCTGCCTTGGCCGGTTCGCCCAGCTGCATCCGGCTGCGCATCAGCATGATCCAGCCATCGGCATTGCCCGGGTTCGTCGCCAGCTTGGCCTCAAGCCCATCGACCATGCCGCGGATCATCGCTTCCTGCTGCCCCTTGGGCAGGGCGGAGGCCGCCTTGATTTCAGCGTTCGAAGGCCCCGGGATGGCGCCCGACGCGACCGCGGCGCCATTGGTGGCCATTCCGCTGGCTGGCGGGGCAAACTGCGCGGCGGCAAGGCGTTCTTCATAGGGGATCTTGTAGCGATCCCCCACGCTCTTGATCACCGCGCGGATATCTTCGGCATAGGGCGCATCCGCCGGCGTATCCTTGAGCAAGGCGAACCACGCGTCGATCGCCTTGCGGTGCTGCCCGGCCAGATCCATCGCCACGGCGCGAAAATAGCGCGCGCGTGCATCCTTGGGATCGAGCTTGAGCGCCTTGTTGAACGCGGCCTGC
>JAIXYF010000436.1 GCA_027490345.1 Novosphingobium sp. | reverse complement strand
GTGCATTGCTGGGGCAATCTACAACGTCCAGATTGCTGGCTATCCAAAGGTCGGCTTCATCTCAACCCCGGTCGATCCGAACGGCTGATCCCGCCAGGGATAACCGCACGAGACCGGGTCAGAGAACGAACAGGAGTACCTTAAGATGGGAATGAGCGCCGGAAAAGATGATGGCGAACCGATGATGGAAATGAACACGACGCCGTTGATCGACGTCATGCTCGTGCTCCTCATCATGTTCATCATCACCATCCCCGTGGCCACCCACTCGGTCAACATCGACTTGCCGCAGGCGACCCCGCCGACGAACAAGCCGCTTGTTGATCCGGTGAAGAACAAGCTGGTCCTGACCACGCAGAACATCATTCTGTGGAACGGTTCGCCGATCAACGAAGGCAATCTCGTCTCGCTGCTTCAGGCGACCAAGGCGATGAACCCCGAGCCGGAACTCCAGTTCCAGCCGGAGGAATATGCCTCGTACGAAATCGCGAACCGCCTGCTGAAGATCATCACGCAAGTGAAGGTCAGCAAGTTCGGCTTCGTGGGCAACGAAAACTTCGCGACTTTCAGCAAGTAAGTCGCGGCTGTCTTCAGCCACACATGATGAAGGGGCGGAGCGATCCGCCCCTTTTTCGTTGTGTGCGTCACTCTTTGGCGGCGGACGTGATGTGAAAGCTCGGGTCAATCGCCCAAGATATTGTTCGCGCAGAGATCACAGACCACGCCGAGAGTCAGTGGAGAGGGCGGAAGAGAAGCAGAAATCGCCTGACGAGCAAGACGCTCCAAGATCCGGAGGCTCAGCCCCGAACTCCGGATCAATTGCCGCCTCTCTGCGATCCCTCCTGGCTCTTTGCGAAGAAACCTTTTATGCGTTCTCAGCGCCGCTACACCGGCAACCGATGCTACTCCTGTCCGACTATTCCGGCCGCATCGCCGCTGCTGCCAAGCTTTCAGCCTCCAGGAGCAGTTCGTCATCCGCCTTCCCGGCTGCAACGGATTCGCGCCCGATCATCACCAACAGCGGCACTGCCAGCGGCGTCACCCGGCCCAGCTCAACATGCACCAGCTGCGCCGCAGCGCGATCGAGCAGCGCACCCAACCGGCCGATGTCGGTCATGCGTGCGCGCGCATCGGCCCACGCGGCTTCAAGAAGCAAATGCTCGGGCTCGTGCTTGCGAAGCACATCGTAGATCAGGTCGGTCGAGAAGGTCACTTGACGCCCGCTCTTGCGCGCGCCCGGCTGCTGGCGCTCGACTAGGCCCGAGATCACCGCCACCTCCCGAAAAGCGCGGCGCAGCAGGTGCGAGTTCTGCACCCATTCGACAAACTCATGGGTGAGGATATCCGGCGAGAGCAGCGGCGCAGGATCACGCACGGGGCGCAGCCCCCATACGCCAAGCGCATAATCGTTGGCCACGAAGCCCATCGGCCCCAGCCCTGCGTCCTCCATCCGCCGGGTGATCAGCATCCCCAGCGACTGGTTCGCGTTCCACCCCTCGAATGTGTAATAGACGGTGTAGGCGCGGTCCCCGTGCGGAAAACTTTCGACTAGCAGTTCGCCCGGCGCGGGCAGGCGGCTGCGCCAATCCTGCACTTCCAGCCATTCGCGCACATCATCGGGAAAGCGCCCCCAGCCCGCGCGATCCGCCAGAATGGCCTGCACGCGCGCCGAAAGGTGCGTGGTCAGCGGCATCCGCGCGCCGTTGTAGCTGGGGATCTGCCCTGCAGACTTGGCGCCGCGCACGATGAGCTCCAGATCGCGCACGCCTTCAACTTCCAGATCCATCCCGGCGAAACGGAAGGTATCCCCCGGGCTGAGCCCGGCGCCAAAGCTCTCCTCGACTTTGCCCAGCGAACGCCCGTTGCGAAAGCGCACGTCCAGCATTTCGGAATCGACGATGATCCCCGCATTCAGCCGGTGCCGCGCCGCCTGCTGCGGATGGCTCAGCCGCCAGGTTCCATCCTTCAGCCGCACGATCCGCTGAAAACGGTCATAGGCGCGCAAGGCATAGCCGCCAGTGGCGACGAACTGCAGCACACGCTGCCACACGCCGTCATCCACCCATGCATAGGCAAGCGAGGAGCGCACTTCAGCCAGCAGGTCCGCTTCGCCGAACGGTCCGGCGCAGGCCATGGCCATCACATGCTGCGCCAGCACATCAAGGCCGCCTGGCCGGAAATCCTCGCCATCGCGCTGCCCCTCGTTCACCGCATCGCGCGCGGCCATGGCTTCCAGAAACTCAAACCGGTTTCCGGGAATGAGCAACGCGCGGCTCGGCTGATCGAGCCGGTGGTTCGCCCGGCCGATGCGCTGGAGCAGGCGAGAGGAGCCCTTGGGCGCCCCCATCTGCACCACCATATCGATATCGCCCCAATCCACGCCCAGATCGAGGCTGGCCGTGCAGACTAGCGCGCGCAGCTCGCCACGAGCCATCGCGCCTTCCACCTTGCGCCGCGCCTCCTTCGAAAGCGAACCGTGGTGGATGCCGATCGGCAGCTTGTCCTCATTGGCGTCCCATAGCAGCTGGAAGATATACTCAGCCAGAAAGCGCGTGTTGGTGAACACCAGCGTCGTGCGGTTGCGCTGGATCGCGGCATAGAGCTGCGGCACGGCCCAGGCCGCCGCATGCCCGCCCCATGGCACACGCTGACCATCATCGGGCAGCAGGATCTCGACCTCGGCAGGCGCACCTGCCTCCCCCTCCACAAGCGCGGTGCTATCCAGATCACCCCACGGCGCGAGCCATGCGCGGTAGCCTTCCGGATCGGCCAGCGTGGCGGAAAGCGCTACCCGACGCAGCCCCGGGGCCAGCGCCTGCAGCCGCGTCAGCGCAAGCGCGAGGAGATCGCCGCGCTTGGAAGTGGCAAACGCATGCACTTCGTCGATTACCACGCGCTGCAGTGTGGCAAACAACTGCGCACTCTCGGGGTAGCTCAGGAGCAGCGAAAGCGATTCGGGCGTGGTGAGCAGGACATGCGGCGGGCGCGCGCGCTGGCGGGCCTTGCGATCCGAAGGCGTATCGCCGCTGCGGGTTTCCACCGTGATCGGAAGGCCCATTTCGCTAATCGGTGTCAGCAGATTGCGCTGCACATCGTGCGCCAGCGCTTTCAGCGGCGAGACGTAGAGCGTGTGAAGCCCTTGGGGGACCGGCGCGTCCGCAAGCCGCGAAGGGGCGAATGCGGCAAGCGTGGGGAGAAACCCCGCCAGGGTCTTGCCTGCTCCGGTATCGGCCACCAGCAGCGCATGGCGGCCTGCGTCATCCGCTTCCAGCATCGCGGCCTGATGCTGCCGCACGCGCCAGCCGCGCGCCGTGAACCATTGCTCGATTTCCGCGGGGATGGGGCTGCCAATCACCGGGCGGACCTTAGCGCCTTATGCCGCACGCCGCCAATTGCGCGTCGAGGGCAGCCAGCAGGCGGCTAAGGCCCTCGGCGCTGGCCCCTTCTGCCCGCGCTGTCAGCATGGCTTCCGTGTTGGAGGCACGCAGCAACCACCACCCGTCGGGCGTTGTCACCCTCACCCCATCAATCGCCACCAAACTGGCGCCTTGTCCCACCAGCCGCGCGCGAACAGCATCAATCACGCCGAACTTGCACGCATCGTCGACCGCGAAGCGTAGTTCGGGCGTGTTGACCATGATTGGCATGGCATCGAGCAGATCGGCCACTGAGCGCTGCAGGCGCACAGTGGCGGCGATGACGCGTACCGCGGCGTAGAGCGCATCGTCGAACCCGTAGTAATCATCCGCAAGGAACACGTGGCCGGTCACCTCCCCGCCCAGCAGAGCACCTGTTTCCTTCATTTTGGACTTGATGTGGCTGTGCCCTGCTTTCCACATCAGCGGGCTTCCGCCCAGCGCGCGCACGCGTTCGAACAAGGCCTCGCTTGTCTTGATATCCGCAATAACTGCCGCGCCTGCGTGCCTTTTCAGCACGTCCTCGGCGAGCAGCATCAGCAGCTGATCACCTGCCAGAGCGCGGCCTTGTGCGTCTACCACCCCCAGCCGGTCCCCGTCGCCATCGAATGCCAGTCCGAAGTCGAGCCGTCCCTGCGCGACGGCGCTGCGCAGATCGGCAAGATTGGCATCAACAGAAGGATCGGGATGATGGGCAGGAAAAGTTCCGTCGACAGACGTGTGGAGCAGGACATGGCGGCCCCGCAACCGCGTGACGATTCGTTCGACAACCGGGCCAGCGGCGCCGTTGCCCGTATCCCAGCCGACCGCGAGGGCCTCCACGGCGTCTGGCGCGATACCGTCCAGCCCGAGGAGCAGCCGCTCGACGTAAGCGTCCATGACGTTGATGCGCTCGGCCGTCCCGTCTCCCTGCACCCAACCCCCCTGGGCGGCGAGGCGGCCGAGATCGAGTATGTCTGGGCCGAAGAACGGACCCCCCCGAAATACCATCTTGAAGCCATTCTGATCGGGGGGATTGTGGCTGCCAGTTATCTGAATGCCATCCTGCACTTGTGGCAGTGATGCGGTCGCGAAGTAAAGCATCGGCGTTGGGCCAAGGCCGATGCGGCAGACATCCGCGCCGCTGGCACACAGGCCTGCAACCAGCGCTTCTTCCAGCATGGGCGAACTGAGCCGTCCGTCATAGCCAACCGCAATGCATCGCCGCCCATCACGCAGCACCCGCGTGGCAAAGCTGCGCCCCAGCGCATAGGCATCCTCGGCGCCGAGCATTGTGCCAACGGTGCCCCGCACATCATATTCGCGCAGCACGCTGGGATGGAACTGGTGGTTCATGCCCGCAGTCCGTGCCTGCGGGGCTTGGCTTCAGCCCTGCGCATCCGGCCCGCGCGCAGAAATGCGGGCGAGCAGCAGATCGCGCGCGGCATTGGCTTCGTGCACTGCGTCTGCCGTGCCGCCGCGATCGGGGTGGACTTTCACGATCAGCCGCCGATGCGCCTCGATGATTTCGTCATACCCGGCCTGCGCGCCGAGGCCGAGGAGATTACGCGCGCGCTTTTCGCCCACCTCACGCGGGTTGGGGCCAAGCAGCTCCCAAGGCCAGCGCCCCGCCAGCAGCTTCACCGCAAGGCAGGCCAGCGCGGCGAGAAGCAGGAATTTCACAGCACGGCTTCCATCGCCAGTTGGCCGCGTTCGGGAATCTTGAGCGCAAGCCCCGCCACCAGCGTGCGCAGCTCCTGCCGGGCAACGAGATGGCTGGTCCCAAGTTCGCCCAGATGGCCCTTGTCGAGCAGGGTCAGGCCGCTGGGAAACAGCTCGCGGTAGATCACGCGTTCCGAGAGGCCCTTGGCGATACGAAAGCCGACACGCTTCGAAAGTTCGGTTAGTGCCTGATCGATGCGCTTCTGGTTGCGCGCTTCGGTATAGCCGGTGCGGTTGCGCACCACCACCCAGTCCATGTCCTTGCGGGCCATCTCTTTGCGGGCCATGTCCTTGCCCGCCTCCTTCATGGAAGCCATCGCGCGCTTCTTGCGGGCTTCCCAGATCAGCTCGGCATAGAACGAGAGGCGGCGCACCTTGAAGGTTTCCGCATCGACCTGCCCGATCAGATCGAAATCGACAAAGCTGTCGTTCAGCGGGGTGACCAGAGTATCGGCTTGCGTTGCCACGTGGCGGGCCAGCGTGTCGTCGCGCCCGGGGGTGTCAAACACCAGAAAATCGTGGCTCTCGCCCAGCTGCGCGGCCATGTGATCAAGCGCGTCTGCATCGCTGCCTTCATGCACAGCAAAGGTTGCGGTTGGCAGCGTGATCGCGCGGCGGCGCATGGTTTCGGCGCGGTTCTCGAAATAGCGGTGCATGGTGCGCTGGCGGCTGTCGAGATCGATCGCGGCCACGCGGGCGCCCTGATAGGCCAGCGCAATCGCCACATGCACCGCCGTGGTCGATTTGCCAGTCCCGCCCTTTTCATTGGCGAAAACGATTCGATAAGGGGCGGCAGACAAGCGATCATCCTTTCTGGGAGTGGCAGGCCCCCTTGCCGCCGGGCAGGGCGCAGGTCTAGAGGGCCTTTCCCGTGCGGGGTCTGATGCCCCCCTTAAGGGGATTACTGGAGAGCCGAGGCGCGTGCAAATCCTGACTGCCCTGGAACCGCTGCGCACCGCGCTTTCCGCGCTGAAATCGGGGGACAATTCCTCCCACCCCTCAGCCTTGCCCCGGCTGGCGCTCGTACCCACCATGGGCGCGCTCCACGAAGGCCACCTGACGCTGGTGCGTGAGGCGAAGCGGCTGGCGGCGCATGTCGTCGTCTCCATCTTCGTCAATCCGCGCCAGTTCGGCCCGAACGAGGATCTGGCGACGTATCCCCGCCAGCTTGCGGCCGATGCGGCCTTGCTGGAGGCCGAAGGAGTCGACGTGCTGTGGGCGCCGGATGTGGAAGCTGTCTATCCGGCCGGTTATGCCACCAGCGTCC
The DNA here is from genome assembly GCA_027490345.1 of Novosphingobium sp. Lineage (GTDB taxonomy): Bacteria > Pseudomonadota > Alphaproteobacteria > Sphingomonadales > Sphingomonadaceae > Novosphingobium. Next base: position 3,808 of record JAIXYF010000436.1, on the reverse strand, counting down.
AAGTGGGCGGGCTGGACGGCGTGCTGTGCGGCGCGGCGCGCCCGGGGCATTTCGATGGCGTGGCCACGATCGTGGCCAAGTTGTTCAACCAGGTGCAGCCCGATCTTGCGCTGTTCGGCGAAAAGGATTGGCAGCAGCTTGCGATCATTCGCCGCATGGCGCGCGATCTTGATCTGACCCATCCCCATGCGGACGCAATCCTTGGCGTGCCGACTGTGCGCGAGGCGGACGGCCTCGCGATGAGCAGCCGCAACAAGTATCTGACGGCGGATGAGCGCACTGCGGCACCGGCGCTGAACCGCGCCATGCGCGCGGCGGCCGCGCACATTACCAGCGGCGCCTCGGTGGAAGGGGCGCTGGAGGCGCTTAGGGTTGCCGTGCTGGCCGCTGGCTTCCGCCAAGTCGACTATGCCGATTTGCGCGATTCGGACACGCTGGAGAATATGGCAGCCTTCAATGGCCGGCCCGCGCGGCTTCTTGTAGCCGCCCACATGGGCAAGGCCCGGCTGATCGACAACGTGGCGGTGGAATAAGCCCCTGCCTGCATAAAAAATGCAGCGCCGGTGGGCGGGAAATGGTGCTGCTGGGGAGGATTGAACTCCCGACCTCAGCCTTACCAAGGATGCGCTCTACCACTGAGCTACAGCAGCACACCATTTCCGCGCGGCCCGATGGCTACAAAGCCCGGCAGGCAGGGGCGCGCTTTGGCGGTGAGGCCTGCATTTGTCAAGGACAGGCTTGCGAGAGACAGATTGGCGCGGCACAGATGTGCGCGATGATGGACAAGACCCAGGCCCCGGCAGAAAAGCCTGCGCTCAGCCGCGAGGAGCGGCTGGCCCAGCGGCTGCGCGAAAACCTGCGCCGCCGCAAAGCGCAGGCGCGCGCAATCGGCGCGGGCGGCGAAGGGGGCGCGGGCTCAGAAGGGATCGGTCCCGCAGACTGAGCCGGCCACCTTCCGCCAAGCCAAAGCGCCTCTTTCCAAAATGACAGCCGGGCGCTAGGCCCGCGCCCTTACCTCTTTCGCAGCTCCAGAAGGACCACGATGCCTCGCCTGATCCTGATCCGCCACGGCCAATCACAGTGGAACCTTGAAAACCGCTTCACCGGCTGGTGGGACGTGGACGTGACCGAGAGGGGCGCGGCTGAGGCATTTGCGGCGGGCGAATTGCTGAAAGCCAAGGGCATCGCGCCGACCACGGCGTTCACATCGCTGCAGAAGCGCGGGATCAAGACGCTGCATCTGGCGCTGGAAGCCGCCGGCCGCATCTGGATTCCCGAAGATAAGGACTGGCGGCTGAATGAGCGGCACTATGGCGGGCTGACCGGGCTCGACAAGGCGGAGACGGCGGCCAAGCACGGCGAAGATCAGGTGAAAGTCTGGCGCCGCAGCTTCGATATCCCGCCGCCGCCGCTGGAAGCCGGGAGCGAATTCGATCTGGCGAGCGATCCGCGCTATGCCGGAATCGCGATCCCGAACGCCGAGAGCCTGAAAGATACCATCGCGCGCGTGCTGCCCTGCTGGGCTGAGAAGATCGCCCCGGCGCTGCGGGGCGGACACACGGTGCTCGTTTCGGCGCATGGCAATTCGCTGCGCGCGCTGGTGAAGCACCTTTCGGGCATTTCGGATGCCGATATCACCGGGCTTGAAATTCCGACTGGACAGCCGATCGTCTATGAACTGGACGACAATCTGGGCGAGATCGAGCGCTATTACCTTTCGGAGCGCTGAGCCGTTTCGGGGACGAAGGGATCGTTGGGATGAGTGAAGGCGCGCCGAAAGTGGCCATCGTCATGGGCAGCCAGTCTGACTGGGAGACTATGCAGAACGGCGCTGCCGTGCTGAAAAAGCTGGGCGTGGCGCATGAATGCCGCATCGTTTCGGCGCACCGCACGCCGGATCGGCTGATGGCCTTTGCCAAGGGCGCGGCGGCAGAGGGCATTCAGGTGATCATCGCAGGCGCGGGCGGCGCGGCGCATCTGCCGGGCATGATCGCGGCGATGACGCACCTGCCCGTGCTAGGCGTGCCGGTGCAGTCCAAGGCGCTGAAAGGCATGGATAGCCTGCTGTCCATCGTGCAGATGCCGGGCGGCATTCCGGTGGGCACGCTGGCGATTGGCGCGCCGGGGGCGACCAATGCGGCGCTGCTGGCGGCTTCGATTCTTGCGCTGAAGGATCCGGCGCTGTCCGAGCGGCTGGTGGCATGGCGCACGGCGCAGACCGAATCCGTGGCCGAGTTCCCGGTGTGAGCGCAGCATGATCGCTCCTGGCGAAACCATCGGCATTCTGGGCGGCGGGCAGCTGGGCCGGATGATCGCGCTGGCCGCAGCGAACCTTGGCTATCGCTGCCATGTCTATGCACCCGAGGCCGATTCGATCGCGGCGGATGTTTGCGCCGGGTTCACTTGCGCCGGGTGGGATGATGCCGAGGCGCTGGCCGGGTTTGCGGCGCAATGCGCGGTGGTGACCTATGAGTTCGAGAACGTGCCGGTAGGGCCGCTGGCTGCGCTGGGCAATGTGGCGCTGCATCCCGGCACACGCTCGCTCGAGGTGGCGCAGGACCGCGCGGCGGAGAAGCGCTTTGTCGAAGCGCTGGGCGGTCGGCCCGCGCCCTGGGCCACGGTGGACAGCGCCGAGGATCTTGCCGGTGCCGTTGCAAGGATCGGCACGCCCGGCATCCTGAAAACGCGGCGCGACGGCTATGATGGTAAGGGCCAGTGGCGGATCATGACGCCGGATGACGCCGCCGGTCTGGAATTGCCGGATGCGGCGCTGGTCTATGAAGGCTTCGTGCGCTTCGATGCCGAATTCTCGGTGATCCTCGTGCGCGGAACCGATGGCGATGTGCGGTTCTGGGATAGCGCTGAAAACAGCCACAAGGCGGGCATCCTCAGCCAGTCGGTCGTGCCCGCGGGCGCTGCCGTGCGCGCGCAAGTAGAAGCTGCGCGCGCACTGGCGAAACAGGTGGCGGACAGCCTCGGCCATGTCGGCGTGCTGACGCTGGAATTCTTCGCGACCGCAGACGGCCCGGTGTTCAACGAGATGGCCCCGCGCGTGCACAATTCGGGGCACTGGACCATCGAGGGCGCGCTGACCTCGCAGTTCGAGAACCACGTCCGCGCGATCTGCGGTCTGCCGCTGGGCTCCACCGAGCTGTGCGCGGCGGGCGTGGTGATGGACAACCTGATCGGCGACGATGCGCATGATTGGCCCGCGATCCTTTCCGATCCGGCCAACCATTTGCACCTCTATGGCAAGGCGGCAGTGCGGCCCGGGCGCAAGATGGGCCATGTCACGCGGCTGGTGCTGTGAATGGAGCGTGAGATCTTTCTGATCGTCGCGCGCGCCAGCGATGGCACGATTGGCGACAAGGGTGCCCTTCCGTGGCGCTTGCCCGCAGACCTCAAGCGCTTCAAGGCGCTGACCATGGGCAAGCCGATGATCATGGGGCGCAAGACGTTCGCTTCGCTGCCGGGGCTGCTGCCGGGGCGGCGGCATATCGTGCTGACGCGCGATACTGGTTGGTCAGCGCCGGGGGCCGAAGTGGCGCATGACGTGCCCGCAGCCTTGGCATTGGCGGGTGAGGGCGACGTGGCTGTGATCGGCGGGGCAGATGTACTCGCGCAGTTTGAAGGACTGGCGCAGCGCTATGAACTGACCGAAGTGCATGGGGACTACGCGGGCGATACGCGGCTGCCCTATCCGGCAGCGCCCTGGCGGGAGACCGCGCGGGAGCGCTTCGCGGCGGACGGCGCCTATCCGGCGCATGATTTCGTGACGTTTGAACGGGGCGCTGCCTGATGCGCCTCT
>JAIXYF010000131.1 GCA_027490345.1 Novosphingobium sp. | reverse complement strand
GCAGCTGGCCGCCCTCGCCGGGCTTGGCGCCCTGCGCCATCTTGATCTGGATGTCATCGGCATTGACGAGGTATTCGGTGGTTACTCCGAAGCGGCCCGAGGCCACCTGCTTGATTGCCGAGCGCATCGAATCGCCATTGGGCAGCGGCACGAACCGGTCCGGCTCCTCGCCGCCTTCACCGGTGTTGGACTTGCCCCCGATGCGGTTCATCGCGACCGCGAGCGTGGTGTGCGCTTCGCGGCTGATCGAGCCGAAAGACATCGCACCCGTGGCGAAACGCTTGACGATGTCGCTCGCGGATTCGACTTCATCCAGCGGCACGGGATCGTTCGCAGGCTTGAAATCGAGCAGGCCGCGAATGGTCAGCATCCGCGCCGACTGATCGTTGATCGACTGCGCGAAATCGCGGTACTTTTCCGGCACATTGCCGCGCACGGCGTGCTGGAGGGCAGCGACGTTCTCCGACGTCCACGCATGTTCTTCGCCGCGCAGGCGCAGCTGGTACATGCCGCCTACATCGAGCATCTTGCGGTAGACCGGGCTGTCTCCATAAGCGACCGCATGGCGGCGTACGGTTTCCTCGGCGATTTCCGTGAGGCCGACGCCTTCGATCGTGGTGGCGGTACCGGTGAAGTACTTCTCGACAAAGGCCGAGGACAGGCCAACGGCATCGAAGATCTGCGCGCCGCAATAAGACTGATAGGTCGAGATGCCCATCTTGGACATGACCTTGAGAATGCCCTTGCCCACCGCCTTGATGTAGTTCTTCTCGACCTCATACTGCGACAGCGCCAGTTCGCGCGCCGCGCGGATCGACTCCAGCGTTTCAAACGCGAGGTAGGGGTTGATCGCTTCGGCGCCGTATCCTGCAAGCGCGCAGAAGTGGTGCACTTCGCGCGCTTCGCCGGTTTCCACGACAAGGCCGGTCTGCATGCGCAGGCCCTGCCGCACGAGGTGGTGGTGAACAGCCGCCGTGGCGAGCAGCGCGGGCATCGCAATGCGGTGCTCGTCCTGCGCGCGATCCGACAGGATCAGGATGTTCTTGTCTGCCAGCACAGCCTCGGTGGCCGCCCAGCACATTTCCTTGATCGCCATTTCAAGGCCCGCAGCGCCGCTGGCGGCATCCCACGTGGTATCGATCGTGGCGGTGCGGAACGCCCCGTCGAGCGCAGTTTCGACCGAGCGGATCTTGGCGATATCGGCGTTGGTCAGGATCGGCTGATCGACTTCGAGACGCTTGTGCGTGCCGGCATCATGGCCGAGCAGATTGGGGCGCGGGCCGATCATCGAGACGAGGCTCATCACCAGTTCCTCGCGGATCGGATCGATCGGCGGGTTGGTGACTTGCGCGAAGTTCTGCTTGAAATAATCGTAGAGCAGGCGCGAACGATCGGACAGGACCGCGATCGGCGTATCGGTGCCCATCGATCCCAGCGGATCATCGCCAGTCACGGCCATCGGTTCTAGGAACCGGGCGATATCTTCCTGCGTGTAGCCGAAGGCCTGCTGGCGATCCAGCAGCGCTTCGGTCGTGACCGGGAGCGCGGCTTCCTCCGGCTCGACCACCGCCAGCTCCTTGAGCTTGTACTGCGCGGAAGCGAGCCATTCCTCGTAGGGCTCCTCGCCCGCGAGCTGGGCCTTGATTTCCTCGTCCTCGATGATCCGGCCCTGCTCAAGGTCGATCAGCAGCATGCGGCCCGGTTGAAGCCGCCACTTGCGAACGATGTCTTCCTCGCGGAACGGCAGCACGCCGCTTTCCGAAGCCATGCACACCAGATCATCGCGCGTGATCGAAAAGCGCGCAGGGCGCAGGCCGTTGCGGTCCAGCGTCGCGCCGATCTGGCGGCCATCGGTGAAAGCGACGGCGGCGGGGCCGTCCCACGGCTCCATCAGCGCGGCGTGGTATTCATAGAAGGCGCGGCGCTTGGCATCCATCAGCGGGTTGCCGGCCCAGGCTTCGGGAATGAGCATCATCACCGCGTGGGCCAAGCTATATCCGCCTGCGAGCAGCAGTTCGAGTGCGTTGTCGAGGCTTGCGGTATCGGACTGGCCGTGCGGGATCAGCGGCCACATCTTGTCGAGATCGGGGCCAAGCAGCTCCGATTCCATGGTGCGGCGGCGCGCGTTCATCCAGTTGACGTTGCCGCGCACGGTGTTGATCTCGCCGTTGTGGGCGATGAACCGGTAGGGGTGCGCGAGCTTCCAGCTGGGGAAGGTGTTGGTCGAGAAACGCTGGTGCACGAGACCGAGCGCCGAGACGCAGAGCGGATCACGCAGGTCATCATAGAACGAGCCGACCTGATCGGCGAGCAGCAGGCCCTTGTAGACCACGGTGCGCGACGAGAAGCTGGGCATATAGAGCTGCGTCACGCCCGGAAGCCCATGCTTTTCGGCCATGGCAGCCAGCGGGTTCTGCGTCTGCTTGCGGATGGCCAGCAGCTTGCGCTCGAACGCATCCTGATCGGGGCAGTTCTCGCCGCGGCGGATCACGCACTGGCGCACGACCGGCATCTGCTCGATCACCGTCTTGCCGAGGCCATCAAGCGTGGTGGGCACATCGCGCCAGCCGATCAGGTGCTGGCCTTCCTTGGCGATGAACTTCTCGAACACCTCGATCACGAAATCGCGCGCGGGCTCGTCCTGCGGCAGGAAGCACATCGCCACGGCATAATCACCGGGGGCGGGCAGATCCTTGCCCTCAGCCGCAGCCCAGCGGCGCAGCAGAGCATCGGGAATCTGGATCAGAATGCCGGCGCCATCGCCCAGCAGCGGATCTGCGCCCACCGCGCCGCGATGATCGAGATTGCGCAGGATTTCGAGTGCTTGCTCAATAATTCCGTGGCTTTTGATGCCTTTGATATGCGCCACGAAGCCGACGCCGCATGCGTCATGTTCGTTACGCGGATCATAAAGGCCCTGAACCTGCGGAAAACCCATCACAATTTTTGCCCTGCACGCGGCCGCGAGAAACCGGCCTGATTGACACAGACGCGCGAATCACGCCGCCCGAAGGACAACGAAAGTTGCGCGAGAGCCCCCCATGACTGCAGGAATGTTATTTTGCAACTGCGCGGCGCGAATTGCCCGAAGGGCCGCGCGGGAAATACGGATGCGCCCTGCCCTTACCTAGGCACAGGCAGCAGAAAGTCTGCTTTCCGTAGGGTCAAGCACGCGCGATCAGCCGCGGGCCGACATGCGCTGAAGCGTGGCAAGCGCCGCGCGCAAGGCCACATCGGTCTCAAACGGCACTGCCGGACCATCCGGTGCGGCCTGAGCCACGGGCGCAGCGAAAACGGCGGCGGGGGTAGCGGCGGCGGGGGTAGCGGCGGCGGGGGTAGCGGCGGCGGGGGTGGCAGCAGGGCGGCTGAATGGCGGGGTGGCCGCATCCGCGCCTTGCGCTGTTGCGGTTGCCACTGCTTCCAGCCGTTGCAGGATCGTCTCGCGCGCCGAAACCGGCACCGGTCCATCGGCGCCCATAGCAGGTTGCGCAAAGGTTTGAGGTGCGGGGGTTTCAGGCGCGGGGGTTTCAGGCGCGGGCGGCGCGGAAAACGGACCGGGCGCAAAGGATGGCGCGGCGGCTGAAGCCGCTGCCGCAGGCGGCATGTCAGCGGCGGCCGAAGCCGGATCGGCCAGATCTGCGGTCTTGCGGTCAGCCATGGCCAGCGCCAGGCGTTCGATAAGCTGCACCAGACCAAGGCTTTCGATCGGCACACCGGCCACCGGCGACCAGCCGCCCGCTGCACGATCGGCGAAGGCCGTGGACAGACCGGCAGCCGAACCCGCAGGCAGCATGGCGGCCGGACTGACGGGAAGTTGCGGCGTGGCGGCAATGAGCACTGGAACGGCAGGCATGTTGCCAGCTTGTGTTTCAGACTCAGCTTCGGTTTCGGTTTCGGTTTCGGCTTCGGCGTCAGGCTTTGCCTCGGCCTGGGGCATGACATCCGCACCAACCACCGGGGCCGCTTCATCGGCAACGTGCGCGGCGGGTGCAAAGGAATCACCGCGCACCGGATCGGTAAGATCAAGGGCGGCAAGATCGAGCGGCTGAACTGCACCTGCCCCGCCGGGGGCATACTCCGCGATCCATGGCCCAGACGACTGGCCCGCTTCTCCCATGTCATCGCTCGCGAGCTTGCCGGGCTTGCGGCGCAGCAGCGGCGCTTCGGGCGCATCCAGCGGCGCGGCGGGCGCTTGCACCAGCGGCGCATGAAAGGCTTCGGTCAGCACCAGCGGGCGGCGCGGCGGCGCATCGGGATGGGCATCGCGGGCGCGCACTTTGTAGGTTTCATCCGCGTCTGGCTGGGCAAAGGGCGCGGCGGCCTTCATCGACCAGGCCGCGTTGGCGCCATCGTTAGTGCCAGTGCCAGTGCCAGTGCCAGAGTCCTGCACCTGCGGCCGCAAACGCAGCGCCAGCACAAGCCCCAGCGCCGCTCCCACCGTGCCAAGGCCGAACGCGACCAGCAGGTGCGCGGTGAAGCCCAGCGGCGGGGCAGCGGCAGGAACCAGTGCGGGCAGGCCGATCATGGTGACCAGCACGCCCAGCGCTTCGCTTGAAATTGCCAGACTGCCGAGCCCGAACAGCGCCGCAAACCACAGCGTGGCGAAGGCCGGAAACAAGCGGTGTGCCGTGACCGGCAGTGCCTTGGGCCGGGGCTGCGATCCAGCCGCGCCGCGCGGCCCTGCGGTCAGCCCTGCAGTTGCAGGCCTTGCCCCGTTCGTGGTGGCCTGAACCTTCTTACGGAAAGTACTCATGGCGCGTGTCAGACCCCGGTCTGCAGAGGAAACGTCATCTACCGGCAAAGCCGCCCGAAATCAGGCCACAGCACCGGAGATTGCTTGCTTTGGGGTTAACAGGGTTTGGTAAACGGAATCATAACGCGCCGCATTGGCCGACCAATCGTGCGCGCGTTCAACAAAGGCGCGGGCCACTGTGCGGCGCGCATCCCACGCTGCGCGATCAGCCAGCAAGGCCGCCAGCGCAGCGGCCAGCCCGGCTGGATCATCGGGGGGAAACAGCGTGCCGGTCATCCCGTCCTCGATCAGTTCGCGGTGGCCGCCGACACTGCTGGCCGCGACCAGCTTGCCCTGCGCCATGGCTTCGAGCGGCTTGAGCGGTGTGACCAGATCGGTTAGGCGCATGGCCTTGCGCGGATAGCAGACCACATCGACCAAGGAATAATAGCGATCAACTTCGTGGTGCGGCACGCGGCCGATGAAGTGGATGGCGTGAGCGGCGCTGGAAACTGCGGCCTGCGCGCGCAGGGCCGCTTCTGCCGGGCCGCCGCCCACCAACAGCAGGCGCGCATCGGGCTGGGCCGCCAGAATCAGCGGCATTGCCGTGATCAGATCATCGAGCCCTTCATAAGGATAGAAGCTGCCGAGGAAGCCGATCACCGGACCATCGCCAAGGCCAAGGCTGCACGCCAGATCGGCATCGCGCGCCAGCGGCTGGCCAAACAGCCCCAGATCGACGCCATTGGGCATGATCGTGATCTTGGCAGGCGGCACGCCGCGCGCCACGAGATCGCCGCGCAGCCCTTCGCAGATCGTGACCACGGCATCGGCGCCGCGCACCACCCGGTCTTCCAGCGCGCGGGTCAGGCGGTAGCGCAGCGATCCTTCGCGGCCCGTGCCGTTGCCCACGGCGGCGTCTTCCCAGAAGGCGCGGATTTCGTAGACCACCGGCAGGCCAAGGCGGCGGCCAGCGCGCACGGCAGCAAGCCCGCCCAGCGCAGGCGAATGGGCATGGAGCACATCGGGCCGCCATTGCTGCGCCACCGCTTCGACGCGGCGGGCGAGCGCGCCGATTTCCTGCCATTCGGAAAGGCCCGGTATGCCCGAACGCGCGCCGGAAGGCGCAGCCGGCGTGCGATGGAACAGCAGATCATCGTGCCCTTCGGGGTCGGCGCCCGTGCCCGGCGCAGTGTGGCGTAGGCCGGTAAGCGCGCGCACGGTATGGCCAAGCCCTTCCTGCGCCTTGAGAATGGCGCGGGTGCGGAAGGTATAGCCGCTCTGCAGCGGCAGCGAATGATCGAGAATGTGCAGCACTCGGGTCATGGCGCTCCTCTTGCCACGACAGGACTTAACGTCGCGTCAACCCAGTTTGCCTAAACAGCATGCCAGTTCGGTTCGCTTGAGAGCCGCGCTTCCTTTCTGGGCCGGCCCGCATGATCGATATCTTTACCGTGGTGGTGCCGCATGTGCTGATGGCGATTGCCATCTGGCGCCTGCTGTTCCGCGACGATCTGGATGACGATCCGATCCTGCCGAACATGCGGCGCCTTACCGCGCAGCACCGGCGCCGCGCCGAACCGGGGGAAGGCAGCCCCGGTGCTTAATCTTTTCCTGACTGCCTTCGTCAGCGCCTTTCTGGCCGCAGGCGTGCGGCGACCGTTCCTGTTCGTGCTCGCCTATGCCTATATCGATATCGTCGCGCCGCAGAAGGTCACCTGGGGCTTCCTCGGACAAGTGCCGGTCAGCCTGATCGCGTTTATCTGCGCAGTGACGGCCTGGGCCGTGGCCGAAGACAAGAACGGCATCCGCTTTTCGCCTCGCCAGATCGTGCTGCTGCTGCTGCTGATCTATTGCGGCCTCACCACGCGTTATGCCGATTTTCCGGAGCCCGCCCTCGAAAAATGGGGCTGGGTGTGGAAGGCGCTGGTCTTTGCCCTGTTCCTGCCGCTGACGCTGCGCACGCGGCTGCGCATCGAAGCGTTGACCCTGATCATGGTGCTTTCGGTAGGCGTGATCGTGATCGGCGGCGGGATCAAGACGCTGGCGGGCGGCGGCGGCTATGGCGAACTCAAGCTGCTGGTGAACGACAACACCGGGCTCTATGAAGGCTCGATCATCTCGACCTGCGCGGTGTGCGTGATGCCGCTGGCGCTGTGGCTGGCGCGGTGCGGCACGATCTTCCGCCCAGGCTGGCTGGTGTGGCTGTTTGCGCTGGGCATCTGCTTTGCCTGCCTGCTGATGCCGGTGGGCACGCAAGCGCGCACGGGCCTCATCTGCGTGGCGGTGCTGGGGGTGATGATGCTGCGCTCGGTCAAACGGCGGATGCTGTACATCGGCACTATCGCCGCGCTGGGGCTGATCGCCGTTCCGCTGCTGCCGCAAAGCTTCACCGAACGCATGGGTACGATCCGCAATCACCAGTCCGATCAATCCGCCTCCACCCGCGTGGCGGTGTGGAAGTGGACGATCGAATACGCCAAGACTCACCCGTTCGGCGGCGGGTTCGATGCCTATCGCCAGAACCGGGTGAGCTATGACACGATCCAGGCCGAGAACGCGGGCGACAACAACACCGCGATCCAGACCGTGCGCATCGAGGAAAAAGGCCGGGCCTATCATTCGAGCTATTTCGAGATGCTGGGCGAACAAGGCTATCCCGGCCTTGCGCTATGGCTGCTGCTGCATGTGATGGGCGTGGTGCACATGGAAGTGATCCGGCGGCGCTATGCGAAAGACACATCGCCTCAGATGGGCTGGGTGACCCCGCTGGCGGACGCCTTGCAGCAGGCGCAGGTCGTCTATCTGTTCGGCGGCGCCTTTGTCGGCATCGCGTTCCAGCCGTTCTGCTATATGCTGGTGGGGCTGCAGTGCGGGCTTTCGGCCTATATCGGACGGGTAAAGCGCGCAGAGCCCAAGCCGTTCCGCACCCCGCGCGCAAAGCCTGCTGCGCTCCCCGTTTCGGCCTGAACCTTTAGCCATACCGTTGCGCGCCGGCCCGTTTGCCGCCAAGAGATGGCGCAAACGCTGCGGCGATAACGGGAGAGAGCACAGATGAAGACAATGGCACCGGGGGCAATCAAGGAACTGGTCGGCCAGGTGGTGGGCACTTCGGCGTGGGTTGAAGTGACGCAGGAGCGGATCAACCAGTTCGCCGAGGCGACGGGCGATTTCCAGTTCATCCACATCGATGCGGAAAAGGCCAAGCACACCCCGTTCGGCGGCACCATCGCGCATGGGTTCCTGACGCTTTCGCTGATCCCGCTGCTGACGCACGAAAGCGATTGCCCCCGCCCCGAAGGCGTGAAAATGGGCGTCAACTATGGCGGCAACAAGACGCGGTTCCTTGCGCCCGTCCGCTCGGGCAAGCGCGTGCGCGGCGTGTTCAAGCTGGTGGAGCTAGAGGAGAAGCGCCCCGGCCAGTGGCAGCAGACGATGGAAATCACGGTTGAGATCGAGGACGAGCCAAAGCCCGCGCTGATCTGCGAATGGATCACCCAGTTCTTCGTGTAAGCGCTCGCACGAAATGATGGGCAAGGTGGCGCAAGATCCGCGTGATCCGGCCCCTTGCCAGGCCCGGCGCCAGCACGAGGCCCTGCACCAGCATATCAAGGCGCGGATCGATGCGGCTGGCCAGACCCTGCTCTACCAATGCGCGGGCGCGCAGCTTGCGATCCTTGACCACCGCCAGTTCGCGGCGCAGGATCTGCGCGCCAAGGCGGTGGATGCGCGCAGCGCGGCGATCGGTCAGGCTCGCCTCGTGGCGGCGATAGAGATAGAGATCCTCGTCCAGCGTCACAAAGCGGAAGCGGCGCGCGGCGCGCAGCCAGAAATCGTAGTCCTCCACCCCGAACAGCGCCTCGTCATAACCCGCCAGCGCCTCGGTCACGTCCGCCCGGTAGAGAAACGCGGCGCCGATGCGATTACCCAGCAGCAGGTCTGAAGCCGGGCCGACCTTCTGGAAGCCGGTGATGCACCCAGCGGCATCGATGATGCTGAAATCGGCATGGGCAATCGCAGCCTCGGGATGGGCATCGAGCGCTGCCACCAGCCGCGCCAGCATGTGTGGGCGGGCGATGTTGTCATCCGATGTCCAGGTGTGGAGCGCACCGCGCGCGGCGGCAAACCCGGTATTAAGCGCACCGGGCAGGCCCTTGTTGGGCGAGTTGGTGATGATGCGGATGCGACGATCATCCAGCGCGTGGCGGCGCAGGATCGCGGGCGTATCGTCGGTGGAGCCATCATCGACGCAGATCAGTTCGATATCGCCGAAGGTCTGTTCGCGGATCGAGTTGATAGAGGCATCGAGATAGTCCGCGCCATTGTGAACCGGCAGGACCACGCTGACGCGGGGCGAGATCGGCGCGCGGTCGCTACCGGCGCGGTCGTCGTTGCAATCGCTGTATGCCATGGGCCTTTCACCAAAGGCGTGGTGTAACATCATATCCATTGCCAGATCTTTGTCAGACCTGTGCAGCGCCTGCTTTTCTGGACCGTTTCAGATTATGTCCGGAGCCTCGAGATTTCGTAAAATCCACCTCCCCGGCCTTCCTGTGTGCCATTTCATGACAGATACGCCCGCAGTGCCGCATCAGAGCGCAGAGCGGCCAGCCCCCAACCACATAGGGCGCGGGGACTGGAACCTCAGACATTCAGCGCGTGCAGGTCAGGCAACCACGCTCAGCTTGCGGGCCATGCTGTTGCTCTTGATCCACCCTTCGACCACCGGGGCGATCGTGCTCCGCCAACGCGAACCGTTGAAGATGCCATAATGGCCCACTTCCGGCGCGAGGTGGTACTTCTTGAGCTTCTCGGGCAGGTTCGGCGTGACCTTGAGCGCGGCCTTGGTCTGGCCGATGCCAGAGATATCGTCGCGCTCGCCTTCGATGCACAGGATCGCGGTGTCCTTGATCGCCGCGAGATCGACGAGGATGCCCCGGTGGACCAGTTCGCCCTTGGGCAGGAGGTGCTGCTGGAACACGACATCAACCGTCTGCAGATAGAACTCGGCCGTCATGTCGCAGACCGCGCGGTATTCCTCGTAGAAGGTCTTGGTCGCGTCGGCGCTTTCACCGTCACCCTGCACGAGGTGATTGAACAGGGAATAGTGGCTCATCATGTGGCTGCCGAGGTTCATCGACATGAAGCTGGCGAGCTGCACGAAGCCCGGATAGACCTGCCGCCCCGCGCCCGGATAGTTGGCAGGAACGGTGGTGATCACGTTGTGCTTGAACCAGACATATGGCTTGGTGATCGCGTGATCGTTCACCGCCGTCGGGCTTTCGCGCGTGTCGATCGGGCCGCCCATCATGGTGAGGGTGACCGGGCGGCACGGGTTATCGCGCACTGCCATGACCGCCGTGGCGGCAAAGGCCGGGACCGAAGGCTGG
>JAIXYF010000157.1 GCA_027490345.1 Novosphingobium sp. | reverse complement strand
TGCCTGAGTTTGTTTCGCGAAGTGGCCTTCGTCAGAGCTCGCGATCCGGAAACTGGAGCGATTCTCATTGCGTTCCTAGCGGCCGTCCTGATGCAGCACCAGGTCAGTTTTTCCATTGCCATGGGGCGAACCATGTTTCTGGTGGCCGCTATCGTTGCGAGCTATGGCAGTGCTTACCGTCGGGCGGCGATGAAGCGCGGGCCCCGCAATGCCCCCTTCAAGGCATCAGATCAGCGCCGCCGTGTGCTGCGCGCAGGGCTCTGAATTGTCTGCAACCAGCGCCAACCGTGCAGACTCGCCGGTTCGCGGCATCATACCCATTGCTTGTGCGGTACTTTTGATTGCGAGCGCGTGTACCGCGGCAAGAAGCACTGCGACGGATCCGCTCAGAGGCACCGCTCTGGCCTGCAAGCCTGCTACTGCGGATGAGGTCGCGAGGCAAAGCCGCCAGGCGGTCCTGGCGGCCGAAGCCGTGTTGGCCAACGTGCGCGCCGAGCGGCGCGTGCCGGAGCAAGTTATCCGGATCACGCCGGCTGCAAGCCGTGAAGAAACCAGCGACGATACGGCGAACATCGAAGCTGCGCTCCAACGGGCTCGTCTTATCCGGGCGGAAACAGGCCAGCCAACAACGCTCGCGTTTGCGCCAGGACGCTATCGGCTGCGCCGCCCGATCATTCTGACGGAAGCAGATTCGGGAACTTCAGGTGCACCGCTGCGGTTTGCAGCCTCATCGTCTGGGCCGGTGATCCTCAGTGGTGGCGTGCCGCTTGCGCAGCAGCCGCTGCCTGCGGCGCTGGAAGGCTTGCTGCCTTTGGGGCAGCGCTCGTTTATCCATGGCTATGCCGTCCCACCACAAGCTGTTCCATCTAGGCCATTTCCGAGGCTGATCGGGACTGTTTACGCCAAGCCAGCCAGCTTCTTTGCTTTTCAGGGTGACAGGCCAATTTGGCGATCAGCACTGCCTCACGTTGGTTATGCCGTTGAGCCGGTCGCGAATCCTCAGCCCGGACCCGTCGTTGTGCCGCAGGTGACGGTAGCGCGGGGCCTTTCACAGCTGCTGCGCGAACCATCGCTTCAGGCCGGCGGCTATTGGACCTTTGATTGGGCCTATGAAGAGAATCAGGTGACGCTTGCTTCCGGCAAGTCTGCAGCAGGCCGTCCTCCGTCGCTGGCGATACCCCAGCTCAAGACCACCTATGCGCAATCTCCTCTGATGCGCTATCGGCTGCTCAACGGGTTCGGTTTCATCAATCGGCCGGGAGAGATGGCTTATGCCGATGGCGTGCTGGCCGCTTACCCTTGGTCCGACAGCGCACCGATCGAGGCCGCCGCCATCGACCATCTTGTCGTAGTTGAGGGCGCCCATGACATCACGTTCGATGGGCTGGCCATGCAAGGTGCCCGTCTGGACCTTGTCGCCATTGGCGGCTCGCGCGATATCACTATCAGCAACGCCTATCTTGGGCTCGCAGCCGGATCTGCCATCACGATCAAGAACAGCCAAGGCATTGTTGTGGAACGATCTGTTGTGGCCGACGTGGGTGAATATGGCATTGCGATGCAAAGCGATGCCTCATTGCCGTCGAGCAATGTTGTGGTGGCCGATAATATATTCTCGAAAGTTGCTCAGCTCACTCGAAGCAATCGCGCAGCAATACTTTTGGCAGGGCACGATAACGTCGCAGTGGGTAACGAAATTAGTGACCTTCCGCACCAGGCCATTGTCTTTAGCGGCGCGCGCAATAGCATAATCGGCAACGAGATTTCATTTGTGAATCTTGAAACTAGTGATGCTGGAGCGATATACGCTTATCATGATCTGACCACTGCATATAACACTATCGCGCAGAATTATTTGCATGACATTACAACCTCAAGTGCTTTAACTCAAGTTGGCCCTGCGCGATATGTCCGAGATATTTATTTGGACAGCTGGACAAGCTTCACGAATATTGAAAATAATATCACCGATACCGATGCAATGTCGTATTATATAAACAGCGGTGTCGGAAATGTGGTCAGAGATAACACTTGGTTTCTCAGTGAAGGGCCGAGCGGTCAAATCTATGACATCTCCCATCACCGAGGCAGAGCGCTGGGACACTATGTTTTCGATGATCCTAAATCGCGCAAACTGGCGTCGTGCAGCAATCTGGCCGAAAGGTTTGATCCGGTTTTCTTGCGAGACGGCAAATCCCGGGGCAATGTGATCGCAAGGAACGCCAATATTGGTGGCCAATCGATTTTGGTGCCAGCCGCTCTTGCCAAAGCCCAGCGGATCAGCGGAGAGAAAATGCTGCCCCAGGCACTGATTGATCGTTCGCAGGGATTGGCGAGGCTGCTGGACATTGCGCGCCAGTCTGGTTCGCCGATCGGTCCCTACCTGGAGGCAGCAGATCGCCGTGGCGCTTTGCAATCTTTGCGATATCGGAATCGCACTGGGCACGGATCCCTTCGTCCGTTGACCGATTAGGTCAAGTCGGAACGAGACGGACAAATGTTGGCCTTGCCGTTGGCGTTCGGGCCTAGGCGAACTTGCCCGCTTCTGATAACGGGCCTTCGTGCTGCATAGCGCCATGGGTGTCGCTGGGTGAGCGGCAGATCGAGCATGACGCAGCGTTAGGGACTAGAGGGGCCATCGCATCAGTTCCGGCGTGCACGCCGCCAACATGCTTTCGAGGAGTGTTTTGTTTTGGCCCTGAGATCTTTGCGCCGCCGCGCGAACAAGCTGCTGCAACTTGTCCCTCACGCTGCGTATCGCAGGGGGCTGAAACTGGGCGTGGCCGCCGCAGTCGAGCATGACGGTGCCATGCGCTCGGTCTCCTTCAGCACGTTGATAGACGTGGGGGCCAATATCGGTCAGTTTTCGCTTCTGGTTCGAACCCTGCGTCCTGCGGCGACAATCCATGCGTTCGAACCGCTAAGGGCAATGGCCGATACCTATGGGCGCCTGTTCGCGGGCGATTCGCTGACGACCCTTCATCGCTGCGCCGCGGGCACCAGCGCGATGACGACGGAAATCAACGTTTCCAATCATCCTGACAGTTCATCATTGTTGCCGATTTCCGACAGGCAGTCGGAGCTGTTCCCGGGTACGCAGAGAACGTCGGTGGAACAGGTGCGGGTCGCGCGGATCGACGACGAGGTGCCGGTGGACACGCTCGCAGGGCCAATTCTGATCAAGCTCGATGTGCAGGGCTTCGAACTCGAGGCGCTCAAGGGCATGCCGCGGCTGCTCGCGCGTGCGCACTGGGTCTATGTCGAGGTTTCCTTCATGACCCTTTACGAGGGCCAGCCCCTGGCCGACGAGATCTGCGCCTGGCTGGCTGACAACGGCTTCAAGATAGCCGGGGTCTATAATCCCACTTATTCGGAAGAAGGCGTGAACATCCAGGCCGATCTGCTGTTCGCCCGCGCGGAACAGGCCAGCTAAATAGTGGAGGCTTGCGGGTAGCGGGGCCGGATCGGCTTGGCCGGAACACCCATGCAGATTGTATAGGGGGGGAGATCCCGCGTGACCACCGCGCCTGCCCCGATGATGCACCCATCGCCGATCGTGACGGGGCCCACCACGATCGTACCGTAACCGAGCAGCACATCGGAACCGATTGTCACGGGCGAATGATCGACCCGGGGCTGGGTGTACACGGTTTTGGTCGGATCATCGAACGGGTGGTCTTTGCCAATGATCGAGACGTTGCTGGATATCAGAACGTAATTGCCCACCCGCAAATCAGCCTCGCAGGTGAAATTCTTGCCGATGGATACGTGGTGGCCCAGTTCGAGATAATGCGGAGGCCGCACATCTGCACCTCGTGCGACGGCGAGGTGGGGGCCGGTGGCAAAGTGAAAGCCTCCGCGCCCTTTCATCCGTGATATTCGCAGCCGATGCACCAGCAGCCGCACCCACCGTAGCGGCCACGACCGCTGACGAAAGGGGGCGTCGTGCGCTGCCACTTCGCCGGTCATCGGGTTCGCTTCAACTTGCGTTTTAACGAGCCGGCCGTTGCAATGAAGCGGTGGACCTTGAGCTCCCAGCTGGTGCGCAGTGCGTCAAGTGCCGCATAGTCGACCCGATGAGGATCGGAAAACACCGGAACCGTTGCCAGAAGCTCTGGGCGCTCGACCAGCCGATCGAACGGATTGAGCGAACTGGCATGGGAGCCAGTGTTCATGCCAAAATTATCGAGGATTCGGCGGGGCGGGAAAATCGAGCGCGCTCCATGGCGGAAGAGCGCATAGTACCAGTGGATGTACCAGCTGTTCACTCGGCCGAGGATGGAATTACGCAGCTGGCCGGTAAAAGGATAGAGCCCGTTCATGTCGAACGCGGATTGGAATGCATCTGAAGCGAGGTCCGCGTCGCTGGGGCGTCCATCGAGTTCGAAATGGCGCCATGCCCGAGCCCATGTAGCCCAGCCCCAGGGGTGGGTGAACGGAAGCGTCAAGGTTTTCCCAGTGTCGCGCAGCTGCGGGCAATCATACATATAGCCGACAATGCTCCAGATCGCGTCGTCGTTCTCATAATGGTCGAGTGCCTGGTTGAAATAGGTCAGCGCAATGGGTGAAAGGACAAGATCATCTTCAAGCACAATCACGCGACCATGCTTCTCCACCATACTGCCCACGCCGGCCGAAATTGCGTTCCTCAGGCCTGAATTCTTCTCTGCGATCACGTGCTTCACGTTCGGGTGGGGCAGTGATTGCACGAATTGGCGAACCTCTTCCACCGCAGGAGCACCCGCCGGGTTCTTGGGGCCATCGACGAATATCGTGACTTCGCTTTGGCCGAAGCCGTCACATGCAGCGAGGCTCTCGATCATCGCGGCGAGCCTGTCGCGCCGGTTATAGGCAAATATCGCAATCGGGGCGTTGGGATAGAGTGTCTGGCTCATATCAAGGTTCTGCTATCCTGTCGGCTTACGAACCAAATACGAAAGGTTGCGGACCAGCCTTCGAACGCCGCCCGCCCGGCTCCTAATGGCGCAAACCGGCCGATGCAACGGATTTGCGGAAGTGAGAGGAACATTGCTTCTCTACGGGTTCTGTAACGCTGGTGGCTTATGCTATCGGGGATGAGGAGGTGGAAATATCATGGCCAAGATCACTGTGCAGGCACTGATGGAGGAAAGCGGTGTCGCTTTCGGGACGAGCGGTGCCCGGGGGGAAGTCACGGCCATGACCGATCAGGTATGCTATGCCTATACCAGCGGATTCCTCTCGTACCTCGCTGAATTGGGTGATTTCTCCGAAGGTGGCCGGGTGGCCATCGCTGGCGATTTGCGGCCGAGCACGCCGCGCATTCTGGCGGCCTGTGCCCGTGCGATCCGCGATTCGGGCGGCGTGCCGGTGTTTTGCGGCTATGTGCCTACCCCTGCTCTGGCGCTGTTCGCATTTG
This sequence comes from Novosphingobium sp., assembly GCA_027490345.1. GTDB lineage: Bacteria > Pseudomonadota > Alphaproteobacteria > Sphingomonadales > Sphingomonadaceae > Novosphingobium. Next base: position 1,753 of record JAIXYF010000157.1, on the reverse strand, counting down.
CGCAAGGCCTGCCTTCCCTGATGGTCACTGGCAGCCACATTCCGGCTGATCGCAACGGCATCAAGTTTTACCGACCGGCTGGCGAAATGCTCAAGGAGGATGAACCGGGGATGGGGCGCCAGGTGATCGACCTGCGCGCCGATACGTTCAACAGCGACGGAACCCTGGCGTTGGACGAAGCGCTGCCGCCTGTTACGGACGTGGAAGACGCCTATGTCGCGCGCTATGTTGCGCATTTCGGCGCTGGCGCACTGCGCGGCAAACGCATCGGGGTTTATCAGCATTCGGCGGTAGGGCGCGATGTTCTGGCGCGTATTGTGCGCGAACTTGGTGCTGAGGTTGCTCTGCTCGGCCGGGCCGACACATTCATCCCGGTCGATACCGAGGCGATCCGGCCCGAGGATATCGAGCTGGCAAGGGGCTGGGCCGCAGATGGCAGCTTCGACGCCATCATTTCGACTGATGGCGATTCGGATCGTCCGCTGATCACCGATGAAACCGGCAAGTGGCTGCGCGGTGACGTGCTGGGCATTCTGTGTGCCGCCAGCATCGGTGCAACCAGCGTAGTCACACCCATCAGCAGCAACACTGCGCTGGAGCGGACGGGCCAATTCGCAACCTGCCGGCGGACCCGGATCGGCTCACCCTACGTGATTGCGGCCATGACCGAGGAACTGGCTGCGGGCTCCCACCGGGTGTGCGGGTATGAGGCGAACGGGGGCTTCCTGCTCGGCAGCAATATCTCCGGCGCGGGCGGCGCTGTTACCCGCGCGCTGCCCACCCGCGATGCCGTTTTGCCGATCCTGTCCGTTCTGACCGCGCCCGCTGCGAGCGTTTCAGCACAGCTCGCCTTGCTGCCGCAGCGCATCACGTTCAGCGATCGCATCGCCCCGCTTGCGCGAACGGCCAGCGATCATCTCCTCGGCCTGCTACTGGCCGGTGACAATGTTGCCAGGCTTGCCATGCAAACCAGGCTTTTCGGACAATTTGCCGGAGTGGCCGTTTCGCTCGATCTCACCGACGGAATCCGCGCCACTTTCGATGGAGGCGCGGTGATCCATCTGCGTCCTTCGGGCAACGCGCCGGAATTGCGTTGCTACACCGAAGCGGACAGCGAGGCTGCGGCCGTAGCGATCAATCGGGATGCGCTTACTGCGGTAAAGGCCTTGCTGGGGGCGTAGATTGCCGTGGCCGCTTTCGCGGCCAAGGCGTCAGTCAAAGCGGAATCGCCGGTATGGTTACAGCGAAACGACCCACTCGAAGCCCGAACTGTCTGCCGCCAAAGCATCCTGCGTGCGCGTCACCGCCCCGCTGCTGGTCGCAATCGGCGCCGATGCATCTGCCGCCTTTTCCATCTGCTGCATGTAGAGACGCACCGTCATGTCGATCACCGCGCCTGAATTGGCGATGATGTTGATATAGGGGGCGACGAAAGCTGTGGTCGCGTCCGTAAGCAGCCGCGTGTGGGCAATTCTGCGCCTGGTTGCGCCGGGAACGAAGGATTGCCGCGATGTGCTCAAGGCGCCGCCTGCACTGGTCCGCTCGAACAGACCCAGATTGAGCGAGGTCACATTGGCCATGCTGCCTGCTGTCAACATCGCGCCAAGCGAAGCAGTCCAGATCTCACCCACCAGCGCCGCCGCAGCCGGATTGGTCACGCTGTCAAAATAGATGCCATAGTTGAGCGCCGCGCTCGCGGTCCCGTTGAAGCGGATATCGATATAGTTCTGCGGCCCCCCGCCGGGGCCGGTTT
>JAIXYF010000501.1 GCA_027490345.1 Novosphingobium sp. | reverse complement strand
GACGCCGGTAAAACCACGCTCACCGAAAAGCTGCTGCTGCAAGGCGGCGCGATCCACTTGGCCGGTGAAGTCAACGCACGCGGGCAGGCGCGGCGCGCGCGGTCGGACTGGATGAAGATCGAGCAGCAGCGCGGCATCTCGGTCACCTCCTCGGTGATGACCTTCCAGAAGGACGGCGTGGTCTTCAACCTGCTCGATACGCCGGGCCACGAGGACTTCTCCGAAGACACCTACCGCACGCTCACCGCAGTCGATTCCGCGATCATGGTGATCGACGCGGCCAAGGGCATCGAGCCGCAGACGCGCAAGCTGTTCGAGGTCTGCCGCCTGCGTTCGGTGCCGATCATCACGTTCGTGAACAAGGTGGACCGCGAAGGCCGCTCGGTGTTCGAAACGCTGGATGAAGTGGCCGACGCGCTGGCGCTCGATGTCTGCCCGATGTCGTGGCCCATCGGCATGGGCGGGATCTTCGAAGGCGTGCTTGATTTCGCGACGAACACGATTGCCCGCCCGGAAGGCGATAGCCGCGAGTTTCTGGGCAAGCGCGATCCCCGTGTCGATGGCGCGATCCCCGCTGACATCGCCGAGGAAATCGAGCTGGCGCAAGTCGGCTATCCCGAATTCGACCTGACGGCTTATCGCAATGGCGATCTCACCCCGGTCTATTTCGGCTCGGCGCTCAAGAACTTCGGCGTCGCTGAAATGATCGACGCGATCGCGCGCCATGCACCGCCGCCGCGGCCGCAACCTTCGAGCAGCGGCACGATTGAGACCGACTTCCCCGAAGTCACTGGCTTCGTCTTCAAGGTGCAGGCTAACATGGACCCGATGCACCGCGACCGCATTGCGTTCATGCGCATGGTTTCGGGCACCTTCAAGCGAGGCATGAAGCTCACGCCTTCGGGCCTCGGCAAGCCTATCGCGGTGCACTCGCCGATCCTGTTCTTTGCGCAGGACCGCGAGATCGCCGATACTGCCGAGGCGGGCGACATCATCGGTATTCCCAACCACGGGACCTTGCGCGTGGGCGATACGCTTTCGGAAAAGAACGTGGTGCGCTTCACCGGCCTGCCCAACTTCGCGCCGGAAATCCTGCGCCGCGTCCGGCTCAAGGACCCAACCAAGACCAAGCAGCTGCGCAAGGCGCTCGACGACTTGTCCGAAGAAGGCGTCATCCAGGTGTTCTATCCCGAAATCGGCGCGCAGTGGATTGTTGGCGTGGTCGGCCAACTCCAGCTCGATGTGCTGATTTCGCGGCTTGAAGCGGAATACAAGGTGGAAGCCGTGCTGGAGGAATCGCCGTTCGATACCGCGCGCTGGGTCAAAGGTTCGGCTGACGCGGTCAAGGGCTTTGCCGATTTCAACATGTCGAACCTTGCCAAAGACCGCGACGGCGATCCGGTGTTCATGGCGCGTTCGGCGTGGGATGTCGGCTATCAGCAGGAACGCAATCCGGACCTGACTTTCAGCGCCACCAAGGAGCGGTAACAGGCCATGCGCATCGCGGTAACAGGCAGCAGCGGCAAGCTGGGCAAGGTCGCCATGGCGGCGCTGCGGGACGCTGGGCACCGCGTAACTGGCTTCGATATCATCAGCTCGGTCTATGGCGACGACACCGTGCGGCTCGATTGCGCGGATTTCGGCGCGGTGATTGGGGTGCTTTCGGGCGTGGATACCGCCGCGCGCCGGTTTGATGCCGTGCTGCATCTGGCAGGCATTCCCAAGCCCGGCGCGACCACTGACGAAGCGGCGTTCCGCATCAACATCATGGGCACCTACAATGTGTTCTCTGCCGCCGCGCGGCTGGGCATCGGACGCGTGGTCTGGGCCTCCAGCGAGACGATCCTCGGCTTGCCCTTCGCCGAACCACCGCGCTTCGCGCCGATTGACGAGACGCACCCGCTCCTCCCCAACTGGTCCTATGCGCTGGGCAAGCGGATGGGGGAGACCATGGCCGACGAGTTCGCGCGCTGGCACGCGGGCCTCGCCATCGTTTCGCTGCGCTTTTCCAATGTATATGCGGCCGAAGATTATGCCGATTTGGCGCAGATCCAGGCCGATCCAGCCGGCCGCAAGTGGAACTTGTGGAGCTATATCGATGCGCAGGACGCGGCCGAGGCATGCCGCTGCGCACTGGAGGCCGCCACCACCGGGCATGAGGCGATGATCATCGCTGCGGCAGAGAACCTCATGGGCCGTCCTTCGCGCGATCTCATGGCTCAGCATTTCCCCGGCGTGCCGCTGGCGGAAAGCTTGACCGGCGAGGCTTCGCTGCTTTCTTCCGCGCTGGCAGGGGAGCGGATCGGCTACGTCCCTCGCGTTTCATGGCGCGAGCGCCTCTGACGCATCGGTCAAAACCCCACTTGCAGCCTGTTCGCACCTGCGGCACAGACAGTGGATGACACTCCTCGGCCCTACCTCGAACACTTTCATCTCGCAGCGCCTGCGGCTTCACTATGTCGATTGGGGCAATGCGGAGAAGCCGCCACTGTTGCTCATCCACGGCGGGCGCGATCATTGCCGCAGCTGGGATTGGACAGCCGAGGCTCTGCGCGAGGACTGGCACGTTATCGCGCTCGATCACCGGGGCCACGGCGATAGCGAATGGGCATCGGACGGCAACTACCGCACGATGGACATGGTCTACGATGTCGCGCAGCTCGTCCACCAGCTCGGCCTTGCGCCCGTCACCATCGTCTCGCACTCGTGGGGCGCCAACGTTGCGCTGCGCTATGCCG
>JAIXYF010000367.1 GCA_027490345.1 Novosphingobium sp. | reverse complement strand
TCTTCGAGACCAGCCAGGAGCCGCAGTTCCGGGTCTTCCCAACCCGCGACGGCAAGCCCGTCGATCCCGGTTCAGTCAATCTCACCATGACGCTCAAGCGGCTCGGAGGCGAAGTGAACAGCTTCGCCTTCAAGCCCGCCCGCACCTATCTTGCGGGGCAAGGTGTAGTCGAGGAGCCGCATAGCTTCGATGTCGAAGTGATCGCGGTGGAGGGCGGCAAGCGCCATGTCTGGACCTATTCCAGCCCCGAAGGCCGCACCCGGATTACGGCTGAAGCAGCCAAGGCGGGCGGCATCGAAGTCCTCACCGCCGGGCCTGCCACGATTGGCGAGGCGCGCGAGCTTTATGGCACAGTCCAGCTTGCCACCACCGCGCGCTCTGAGATCCGCGGGCAGTTTCCTGGCCGGGTCGTTTCCGTGACCAAGGCGGTCGGCGACTACGTGCGCAAGGGTGAACTGCTCGCGCGGATTGAATCGAGCGAGAGCCTCCAGATCTATCCCGTCCGTGCGACCGTTAATGGGGTGGTGGCGGAACGCAATGGCAATCCCGGCGACGTGACCGGTGACCGCGCGCTCTACGTGATCACCGACCCGGCGCAGACCACGGTGGTGTTCAATGTCTTCCCCAAGGACCTGGCGGCAATCCGTCCGGGCATGCGGGTCGAGGTCCAAACGCAGGATGGTCAGCCCATCGGCGCAGCCACCCTTGGCGACTACTTGCCAGAGGGCAATGCGCAGGCAGGCACGGCGCTTCTGCGCGCGGCCATCCCCAACCGCTCGGGCGCGCTGCGTCCGGGCATGGCGTTGCGCGGACGGGTGACGATCAATGCTGTCACCGTCCCGCTGGCAGTGCGCACCGAAGCGATCCAGCCCTTCCGCAATTTCAAGGTGGTGTTTGCCAATTACGGGCAGGATTACGAGGTGCGGATGCTCACGCTCGGCCGGTCGTCGCCCGAATGGACCGAGGTGCTGGGCGGCCTTAAACCCGGCACCCCCTATGTCGCTAAAGGTTCCTTCCTCGTGCGCGCCGACATCGAAAAGTCGGGCGCGAGCCACGACCACTGAGCGGGACGGAACACATCATGCTTGCACGCATCATCGCCTTCTCGATCAACCAACGCTGGTTCGTTCTGGCTGCGGTGGCCCTCCTCTGCGCGCTGGGCGCGTGGAGCGCCACCCGGCTGCCGATCGACGCTGTGCCCGACATCACGAATGTCCAGGTCCAGATCAACACTGAGGCCGAGGGTTATTCGCCGCTCGAAAGCGAACAGCGGATCACCTACCCGATCGAAACCGCAATCGCCGGAGTGCCGGGCCTCGCCTACACCCGCTCGATCTCGCGCTACGGGCTGAGCCAGGTGACCGTGGTATTCGAGGATGGCACCGACACCTATTTTGCCCGTCAGCAGGTGACCGAGCGGTTGCAAGCTGCCAAATCCCAGCTGCCGCCGGGGATCGAGCCGCAGATGGGGCCGATCGCCACAGGTCTGGGCGAAATCTTCATGTTCGCGATTGAACCCGAACCGGGTGCGCGCAAACCCGATGGCAGCGCGTGGACTGCGGAGGATTTGCGCACGCTATCCGACTGGGTCGTGCGCCCGCAGATGCGCACCATCCCCGGAGTGGCGGAGGTCAACACCATCGGCGGCTATGAACGCCAATACCACGTCACCCCCAATCCCGCGCAACTCGCGGCACTGAACCTGTCGCTCAACGATGTGGTGGATGCGTTGAACAGGAACAATGCCAATCGCGGCGCGGGTTATGTCGAGCGCGGAGGCGAGCAGATCCTGATCCGCGTGCCGGGACAGGCCGCAAACGAGACTGACCTGTCGCAGATCATTCTGGCCACGCGCGGCGGGGTGCCGATCCGCATCAGCGATGTCGCCGAAGTTGTGATCGGGTCGGAATTGCGCACCGGTGCGGCGACAGAGAACGGCAAGGAGATCGTGCTCGGCACGATCTTCATGCGCACCGGCGAGAACTCGCGGCTAGTGTCGCAAGCCGCAGCCGACAAGCTGGAGCAGGTCTCACGGGCCTTGCCCGAGGGTGTCGTCGCCCATGCGCTTTATGACCGCACCGAGCTGGTCGAGCGGACCATCGCGACCGTCGAGACAAACCTTGCCGAAGGCGCATTGCTTGTCATCGTGGTGCTGTTCCTGCTGCTCGGGAATATCCGCGCCGCGTTGATCACCGCAGCAGTCATCCCGGTGGCGATGCTGATGACGCTGACGGGGATGCTTGGCACCCGTACCTCGGCCAACCTGATGAGCCTTGGCGCTCTCGATTTCGGTCTAATCGTCGATGGCGCCGTGATCATCGTGGAGAATTGTCTGCGAAGGCTGGGCGAGGCACAGCACCGCACGGGACGCCTGCTCAGCCGTGATGAAAGATTCAGCCTCGTCTCCACGGCCAGCGCAGAAGTTATCCGGCCGAGCATCTTCGGGATCGTCATCATCACCGCAGTCTATTTGCCGATCTTCGCGCTGGAGGGGATCGAGGGCAAGACCTTCCACCCGATGGCGATCACCGTGGTGCTCGCGCTGACTGCCGCTCTGCTGCTGTCGCTCACGCTGGTCCCAGCCCTGGTCGCCATGCTCGTGACAGGCAAAGTTGACGAGAAGGAGAACTGGCTGATGCGCTGGCTCGGCCGCGGCTACCGACCAATGCTCGACCGCGCACTAGCAATGCCAAAGATCGCCGTCGGTGCCGCGATCGTGCTGATGGTGCTGGCCGGACTTGGCGCAACGCGGCTCGGTAGCGAGTTCATCCCTAACCTCGATGAGGGCGACATAGCGATGCATGCGCTGCGTATTCCCGGGACAAGCCTAGGCCAGGCGATCCAGATGCAGGCGGCGCTGGAGAAGCGGATTTCGGACTTCCCCGAGGTTGAGCGGGTGTTCGCCAAGATCGGCACCGCCGATGTGGCAACCGATCCGATGCCGCCCTCGGTCGCCGACAACTT
>JAIXYF010000284.1 GCA_027490345.1 Novosphingobium sp. | reverse complement strand
GATTGCGCGGTCGCCGCAGATGCGTTTGACCTGATCGAGGATTTCAGACGGGCGCAGGGCGACAAGATCAATCTGCGCGGGATCGATGCAAGGACCGGGGTTTCAGGCGATCAGGCCTTTGACTTTATTGGTGCGGCGGCGTTTGGCAACGTGAAGGGGCAACTGCGCTTTGACGCATTCAGCGATGCGTTGCTGGTGCAAGGCGATGTGAACGGCGATGGCCGCGCAGACTTTCAGTTCGCGGTTGTCGGCACGGCCGATCTGCGCGCCGCAGACTTTCTGTTGTAATCAGGCGCTGTGCACTGCAATCCGGGCGATCGTGGAGGAAAATCAGGGGGTCACGTCCCACCACATTGCCCCAAAAGCAACGCGATGCCGTGCCTGCTAACTCCAACAACACGTCCAAAAATGTCTCGGCTTCAAAACTCCGGCCGAACCCTTCATTCCGTTGCACTTCGGTTGTGAATCCACACCCGGCTCAAGCATGGGGTGATGGCGGACGAAACGAACTGAAGCCATCAGAGGCGGCAACGCTTGCCGAATGCATCGGGATGCCCGCCCCAGGCATCGAGATGCCCGGTGAGGGCCGCCTTGTTGTTCCAGCCCCAACGTCAGCCCGTTCGGGCTGCCACCTCCCCCGAGGCAAGCTCGGGCAGGGATTGGGATTGGACTCGTTCCGGCTTAGAAGTAGCGCTCGCCCACGCGGATGGTGTCGCCCGGCAGCACGGCGACCTGGGCGCTGCGCAGCGGGACGGCGCTTTCGCCCTTGCCCGTCTGGCGGCGGAGGAACACGGTTTTTTCGTTGGCGCGATAAGTGAAGCCACCGGCGCGGGCGATGGCCTGTTCCACCGTCATCCCCGAGGCATAGGAATATTCACCGGGACGGTTAACTTCGCCAAGGATGTAGAACGGGCGGTAGCTTAGCACCTCAAGGCTCACGCGCGGATCGTTGACATAGCCTTCGCCGAGCTTGGCGACGAGTTCCTGCTGCACGGCATCGATGGTGCGGCCGCCCGCGCTGACCACGCCGATGAGCGGAAACGCCAGCGCGCCGCCGGGGGTGATGTTGTATTCGCCAGTAAGCGAGGGTTCGTTGAACACGGTGACGCGCACCCGGTCTCCGGCGCCGAGGCGGTAGCTTTCGAGGCCGGCGGCGACATCCGCGGTCGAGATCGGGGGCGCCCCGGCAGCGGCGCAGCCGCCCAGTGGCAGCGCGGCCAGACCGGCCAGCGCGGCGGCCATAGCCAGCGCAAGGGCGCGCGGGGCGCGACGGGGGCCTTCGTGCTTGTTGTGCATACGAAATCTCCAATACTTTGGGGGCGATTGCTCCATGGCCCCAAGTCTATGCCGCGCCGCGCAAAGCGCAATCACCGGCCCACCTGCCGAATCCTCCGACTTGGAGCAGTTCTGCACGGGGCCTGTGGCCGCGCCCTGATGCCGGCCCGGCGATAGCACTGCTGCACCTTCCCGGCGGGGCGGCGGCACTATTCCGCAAAGCGTGCCGCCGGGCCAATGATGCACAAATCCTTAAGCATTCACCCGGATTTGCCCTTAGCCCGGCGATGCGGGATGCAGGACTGTACGAAGCTTCGGACTGCGCCTGTGAAGACCGCGCAGCGATCCTGCGATGTCCGTGACGGACCCGTTTGGGCCCGCGCTGGCGCTGGATGCATCCGGTTTGCCGCCGGTTTGCCTCCGCAGCGGATACGCTTCGCCTTCCCCGCTGCGGTCCCTCGCCTAGTCTTCAAGCCACGCCGCGAGGGGGTTTGCACCCCTGAACGGGCATTTTGCCAATCTGGTTTCATGGTGGCCGCTTTCGGTGCGCCGTGGGCCGCGAGATTATAGGAGAACAGGGGTGAACACGGCAGTCGGCCTCTATCGCAATGCCGCAGGAGTGCCGGGCATGGCCCCCGCGCTCGGCTTCGAATCGAGAGTGCCGCCACCTGCGGCGGACCGGGTCGATCTCAGGCTGCTGTTTGCGGTGTTCCGCCGCCGCCTGGGCGTGTTTCTGGCGGTGATGCTGGCGGTGCTGGCGGGCGGCGTTGCCGTCACCGCGCTGCAACCGCGGCTTTACACTGCGCGGGCTGAAGTCACGCTCAACAGCCGTCCGCAGGCCGTGGCGCCGACCAGCGCGAACGACGGACCGCAGCAAGCCGCAATCCCGAGCGAAGGCTATGTCGATACGCAAGTGGCGGTGGTGACGTCCGAGGCCAATCTGGCGGCGGTGGCCACCACGCTGGGCCTTGCGCAAGACGAGCGGTTTGCCAAAAGCCCGCTGGGCGCGCAGGCGGCCGCGATGGTCTGGCTGCGCAAAGGCATCACCGCCAGCCGCATCGGATCGACTTACGGGATTGCGATCACATTCGAGGACAGCGATCCGGCGCGCGCGGCGCGCATCGCCAACACCTTCGCCCAGCAATATACCGCTGGCGCATTGGAAGCGAAGCGCCAGCAGGCGCGGCAGACAACGACGACCATCGCCGAGCGGCTGGAACAGCTGCGCCAGCAAGCGCTGGCCGATACAGCGGCAGTGCAGCGCTACCGGATCGGCAACAACCTGCTTTCGACCACGATGGGTTCGCTGACCGAGCAGGAAATTTCGAGCTACAATCAGGCCGTGACGACCGCGCGGGCCGAGGCGAGCGAGGACGGGGCGCGGCTGGATGCGGCAAGGCGGCAGATGGCGCTGGGCGGCAGCGCGGGCGGCGTGGGCGAAGTGGCCGTATCGCCCGCGATCGGATCGCTGCGCGCGCAGCAGGCCAGCGCCGCGACCGAGCTGGCCTCGCTCACCGCGCGCTATGGCCCGCGCCATCCCGATGTGCTGCGGGCGAAGGCGGCGCTGGGCGCAGTCGACGCGCGGATTTCGGATGAAACGCAGCGCGTGATTTCCAGCCTTGAGGCGCGGGCGCGCGTTTCGCAGCAGCGGCTGGCCTCGCTTTCCGGTTCGCTGCAGCAATCGCGCGGCACGCTGGCGCAGAACAATGCGGCGATGGTGGGGCTGCAGGATCTGGAGAAGCGCGCCGAGACATCGAACGCGCTGTATGAAAGCTACCTCAACCGTTTCAAGGAACTGACCGCGCGCGAGGGCACCGAACAGGCTGATGCCGATCTGCTGCACCCGGCCGGCGTGCCGCTGAAGCCGACAAGCCCCAATGTCGTGCTCAACATGGTGCTGTCGGCTGCGCTTGGGCTAGGCCTAGGGGTGGCGGCGGCCTTTGCGGCGGAGATGACCTTCAGCGGGCTCACCACAGGCGATGACATCGAGCAACGGCTGGGCGTGCGCTACCTTGGCTCGATCCCCACGCTCGATTCCGTGTCGCGCTCGTCCATTTCAAGGGGGGGCGAGAAAGTGCCGGTGGCCGCGCTGCTGGAAGATCCGCGCTCGGCATTTTCCGAAAGCTTTCGCTCGCTGCGTGCCTCCATCGCGATGAACACGACGCAGGCGCGGATCATCGCGCTGACTTCGGCGCTGCCGGATGAAGGCAAGACGACCACGGCGATCTGCCTGGCACGATCGATGGCGCTTTCGGGCGACCGTGTGCTGCTGATCGATGGCGACCTGCGGCGCCAGGGCGTGAGCCGGTTCCTGCGCGGAGAGGCGGGGCGACCGGGCTTGATGGACGTGCTTTCGGGTAGCGCCCCGCTGGAGGCCGCGCTGGTGGTCGATCCTGCCACCGGGCTGAACATTCTGCCGCTGGCGCAAAGCAGCAACGAAGCGCCCGAGATGCTGACGGGTGACGAGATGGACCGCATGCTGGCAACGGCGCGCGAGATGTTCGATGCGATCATCATCGATACCGCGCCGGTGCTGCCGATTGCAGATGCAAGGCTGATGCTGCGCAAGGCCGATGCTTCGGTGTTTGTGGTGCGTTGGCGCAAGACACCGGAGGCCGCGCTGCGCTCTGCGCTGCGGCTGCTGCCGGATGACCGGGTGCAGCTGGCCGGCGTGGCGCTGACCCGCGTCGACATGCGCAAGCAAGCGCGTTTCGGTTATGGCGATGATGCGTTCTACCATTCGTACAAGCGCTACTATGCTTGAGGGGAACGAACCCGTGCAGGGCACTTTGCCTGGCCTCTCGCCCCGTGCGCAGAGCCATGATGCAAAGGCTCAAGGCGAACCGGGCGCCATGCCATTCCTGCTGAAAGCCAGCGGAGACACGAACGAAAGCGATGGTCTGGATCTGCCACAGGCGGCTGGCGCGGCGGGTAGCGCTGCTCCTTCGGGTGAAGAGCAGGATGTCGGGGTTGGCGTTGGGGCGGCTGCGGGTGCGGGTGCAACTGCCGAAGCACTGCGCGATCGCGCCGAGGAATGCGCGGGTTTGGCCATGCTGCAGGCGGCAGCCGCAGTCGGGGCAGCGGCAGGCACGGTGCACACGGCTGGCGCCGCAGTCCATC
>JAIXYF010000101.1 GCA_027490345.1 Novosphingobium sp. | reverse complement strand
ATGGGTTTCTGCAAGGAATTCAACGCCGCGACTCAAGAGGTCGAGAAGGGCACCCCGCTGCCCACGATCATCACGGTCTATTCGGACAAGTCGTTCACCTTCGTGACCAAGACGCCGCCGGCCACCTTCCTCATCAAGAAGGTGCTGGGCCTGAAGTCGGGTTCGAAGGAGCCGGGCAAGATTTCAGCGGGCAAGATCACCCGTGCGCAGCTCGGGGAAGTCGCCGAACTGAAGATGAAGGATCTCAACGCCAACGACATGGACGCTGCGATCAAGATCATCGAAGGCTCGGCGCTCGCCATGGGCCTGCAGGTGGAGGGCTGATTCGATGAAGACGACCAAGAACCAGAAGGCGCTCGCAGAAAAGCTGGGCGACAACCAGAAGCTCTACAAGATCGATGAAGCCATCCAGCTTCTCAAGGATCTGAAGCGCACCAAGTTCGACGAATCGCTCGAAGTTGCGCTCAACCTCGGTGTCGATCCGCGCCACGCCGACCAGATGGTCCGCGGCATGGTGACCCTGCCCGCAGGCACCGGCAAGGACGTGAAGGTTGCCGTGTTCGCACGCGGTGACAAGGCTGAAGCCGCACTGGCTGCTGGCGCAGACAAGGTCGGCGCCGAAGATCTGCTGGAAGACATGCAGAACGGCAACCTCGATTATGGCCGCGTGATCGCGACGCCCGACATGATGGGCATCGTTGGCCGCCTCGGCAAGGTGCTGGGCCCCAAGGGCCTGATGCCGAACCCGAAGCTGGGTACGGTCACGCCGAACGTGGCCGATGCGGTGAAGGCTGCCAAGGCCGGCCAGATCGAATTCCGCGTCGAAAAGGCCGGGATCATCCACGGCGGCATCGGCAAGATGAGCTTCTCGAATGAGCAGCTGCGCGCCAACTTTGACGCGTTCGTCGATGCGATCGTCAAGGCGAAGCCCGCTGGCGCCAAGGGCAAGTACCTGCGCAAGGTCGGCCTTTCCTCGTCGATGGGCCCCGGCATCAAGGTTGACGTGGCCGAAGTCCACGGCGGCTGATCCGGCCAACCGGCTCTGAACAACGCAAGGCCGGGAGGGGAAACCTTCCCGGCCTTTTGCGTTTCAGCGCTGCGTTCCAGCGTTCAGGGTGCAAGATTGGCCCGGGTGTAGCACTCGGTCACGAAGCTGATGCCCCGCCCATCGGCCAGCCGCAGTACCGCCTTGTGCACCAGCACCGTCCCCGCCGGACACTCAGCCGCGCCGCCTCGGCTGCTTTCCAGCCGTTCCCGCCGAAAGCCCAGCGCGCGCACCACCGTGCCGAACGGGATCCGCGTCGTCTCCAGCGCCGTGTTCATTGCCGGGGTGAGGCGCGCGGGCACATACCAGTTCTTCGCATCAGACAGCACTGCCGCGCCGCAGCGCAGCCGCACGTGGCGAAAGGCCAGCGGTTCATCCTGCCCCACACCCAGCGCCGCGCGAATGGCAGGCGTTGCCGCCTCGCGCGCTGCCGGGTCTGCTTCGGCCACGATCTCAGCCGGATGCGCGATCCTGCGCGCCGCACACCATTGCTGCAGCGCCGCTGTGGCACTATCGTGTGCGGCTAGCGCAGCCTCAAAACGCGGCAGCGGCGAGGCACAAGCGGCCAGTGCCAGCAGCGCCGCCAGCGCAGCCCCTGCCCGCCGGATCAGATGCCGCCCGCCACCGCTTCGCGGCCCAGCGCCGCCAGCCCGCCGATCAGCACCCCGGCGCAGGCATCAAGCTGCGCCTGATCGGTCGACCGGATAACGAAATTCGCGCCCACCTTGCCTTCGCGGAAGAAGGGATAGCTGCCGATCTGGCAGCCATCATGCGAACGTTCGGTTTCGCGCAGCAGATCGGCAATCTCGCTTTCCGCCACCCAGCAGCCCACGGTCAGCGACAGCAGCGGCAGCCCGCCTTCCAGCGTGCCCGTCAGGCCATCGAGCATCTGCGCAGTGATGCCCGGCACGCCCGCCATCAGAAACACATTGCCCACCTGAATGCCGGGCGCGCCCGAAACCCGGTTGGGAATGAGACTGGCGCCTTCGGGCACCCGCGCCATGCGCAGCCGCGCCGGATTGATGCCGCCGCGCGTTTCGTAATAGCGGGTGAGCATCGCCTCCGCCTCGGGGTGGATCACCACCGGCACGCCCAGCGCCTCGGCCACCGCGTCCACCGTGATGTCATCATGCGTCGGCCCGATGCCGCCCGTGGTGAACAGGTAATCGTTGCGCGCGCGCAGCGCGTTTACCGCCTCGATAATAGCGGCCATATCATCGGGCACGACCCGCACTTCGCGCAGGCGAATGCCCTGCACACCCAGCCAGGCGGCAACTTGCGCGATGTTCTTGTCATGCGTGCGGCCGGAGAGAATCTCATCGCCAACGACGATGAGGGCGGCGGTCCAGATGCGGGTGCTATCGGTCATGCGCGCAGCGATAGCGCAAACCCGGTGGGGCGCAATGGGGCTTTACGGGCGTGTCGTTCACGCGGCGGGTTTGTACTTTGCGGCATCGGTCGTGAATTCGGCATGGCCCAGACTGCCAAGGTAGCCACGCACTTTGCCCACAAGCCGCTGATCGGCGATATGGCGCACCAGCGGTGTTTTTGCAGCCACGCCATAGAAGCGCATCTGGCCCATCAGGCCCACGCCGACGGCCGCCGCGCGCAGCTTGTCGATAGCGCGGATAGTCACGCCATAGCGCGCCGCCGTCTTTTCGCTGCCATCGCAGAAGTTCTGCATGAAATAGACTTTGGCAAAAGAACGCTCCAGCCGGTCGCGCACCTGGCCCTGCGGCGTAGATGTGTCGGCCAGATCGGCCTCCATCGTCGCGCGCAGCAGGCCGCCGCAAGTGGCCTCATCAAACCCGGCGCGCAGCGAAAGCGCGCGGGCATTCCACGCATCGACAATCCCGCGCGGTGTTTGCGCCAGCAGGTCTTCGGGCAGGCCCAGCAGGAAGCAGCGATAGCGCGAAAGCTCGATCTGTGCGCGTTCTTCGGGTGTGAAATCCTCGCGCCCGTCTTTCAGAACCTTGGACGAGATCAGGAAGTCCGAGATCAGCCCGGCGGGCATCTGGTCCACTTGCGGGATCGGAATGCCGTAGACCTTCTGGTCCCATTTGCCGTTTGAGAGCACATTGAAGCGTACCATCGAATGCATCAGCCGCACCATGGCCGCCGCCTTGAAACCGGGGCCGAAGCGGGCCAGCGCACCGGGCAGCACCGAAGTGCCGAAGAATGTCGCGGTTTCCTTGATGCGGCGCGCGGCGGTCTTGTTGGAAAGCGTGCCCGTCAGCGCCATCGGCAGCGCGGCATACTTGTTCATGAAGGTGGCGATGAACGCCCCCCGAATCGCCCAAGGTGCGATGTTGGCGAAGGATACGCGTTGAAGCCGCGCACCTTCTTCCACCAGCTTCATATCGACCCACTCTGGCGCGGCTTCCATCGCGCGGATGAACGTGACCAGTTCGGCCGGTGCGCCCGCCACTTTGTCCACGCCCTTGTCGCAGGCCTCGACCAGCATATCGACCAGCCGCTTGAAGCCATGGTCCGGCATCAGCGCGGCATAGGGATCGGCCAGCGCATCGCCCATCATGGTATAAGCGCCGATGCGCTCCATGAGTTCGCGGTTCTCAAGCAGCTTTGCCGCCACCTTCGGGTGGCCACGCAGCTCGCTGGCGGCAATAAGGCTTGCCGAATTCCTGGCATCCAGCAGCAGGCGTTCGGGATGCACCGAAAAATCGACCGCGCCGTACATCGCCGGATTGGCGGTGCGCTGCGCCGCGATCCGGGCGCGCAGTTCGGCGATAGGGGCGGCCATGTGGCTCAGACCGTGAAGCTTTCCCCGCAGCCGCACGCGCCTTTGGCATTGGGGTTCTGAAATACGAAGCCGGCGGTGAAATCATCCTCCTGCCAGTCCATCGTGCTGCCGATGAGATAGAGTACGGAGGCCCCATCGATGAAGAAGGTGCCGCCCGGCGTCTCGATCCGCTCGTCCGCCGGATTGGCGGCAGAGACATAGTCCACCGAATAGGCCAGGCCCGAGCAGCCCCGGCGAGGGGTGGACAGCTTGACTCCGATGGCATCTTCCGGCGCATCTGCCATCAGCTTGGCAACACGCGCCTCCGCCGATGGCGTGAGGACGACTGCGGCGGGGCGCTGGCGGATCTTGGGGCGAGTGGTGGTGTCAGTGGTCATGGCTTCACCTATATGGGTATCGCTCAAAGCATTCCCAGCTCAAGCTTTGCATCATCGCTCATCTTTTGCGGATCCCACGCCGGATCCCACACCAGATTGACCTCGGCGTCACGCACGCCGGGCACGGCTTCGACGCGGAGCTGCACTTCGGCGGGCATCGATTCAGCCACCGGGCAGTGCGGCGTGGTCAGGGTCATCGTCACCATGACCGAGCCGCCTTCTTCCACATCGACACCATAGATCAGCCCCAGATCATAGATATTGACCGGGATCTCGGGATCGAAAATCTCCTTGAGTGCGGCGACCACGCCTTCGTAGATATCCCCGCCCGGCTCGCCCGGTGCGGCTTGCGCAGGCTGCTCGGCGAGAAAACCGTCCAGATAGTCGCGCTTGCGCTCCAGCTTTTCTGCCGGGGTCTCAATAGCTTCCTCGACGCGCGCACGGCGCGGCGTCTCCACGCCTTCGACTTCCTCGATCTCGATCCGGTTCATCGATAGTCCCTCACCCGAAAATCTTCATGGTCCGCTCGATCCCGCGCAGCAGTGCGTGGACGTCGCTCTCATCGCTGTAGATGCCGAAGCTGGCGCGCGCCGTGGCGGGCACACCGAGATACTCCATCAGCGGCTGCGCGCAGTGATGGCCCGCCCGAATCGCCACATTTTCCTCATCGAGGATCGTGCCAAGATCGTGCGGGTGCACTCCTTCGAGCGCGAAGCTGACGATTCCGGCGCTGTCCTCCGGCCCGAACAGGCGCACAGAATTGATCCGCCCCAGTTCCTCGCGCGCCATGGCCACCAGCCGCGCTTCATGCGCATGGATCGCGGCCAGCCCGTGCCCGGTCAGGAAATCCACCGCCGCGCCAAAGGCCATTGCCTCGACAATCGCAGGCGTACCCGCCTCGAAGCGCTGCGGCGCCGGGGCCCAGGTTGTCTGCGCAAAGGTCACGCGGTCGATCATCGAGCCGCCGCCCTGCCATGGCGGCATTGCGTCCAGGAGGTCCTTCTTCGCCCACAGCGCGCCGATCCCGGTCGGCCCATAGAGCTTGTGCGCTGAAAAGACGTAGAAATCGCAATCGAGCGCCGCCACATCCACCGGCAACCGCGCAGCAGACTGGCAGCCATCGAGCAGGATTTTCGCGCCCACGCCATGCGCCAGCGCTACCGCACGCGGGGCATCAAGCACGGATCCCAGCACGTTGGAGACATGCGCGAAGGACACCAGCTTGTGCGCAGGCGTGAGCATCGCTTCGGCTGCATCAAGATCGATCCGTCCGTCCTCGGTGAGTGGGCAGACGTCGATTTCCAAACCGGTCTGCGCGGCGATCAGCTGCCAGGGCACGATGTTGGAATGGTGCTCAAGCTGCGAAAGCAGCACGCGGTCACCCGGTTTCAGGTTCGCCGTGCCCCAGCTCTGCGCGACAAGATTGATCGCCTCGGTCGCGCCGCGCGTGAAGACCAGTTCGTCATCCCGCCCGCCGATCAGCGCCGCCACGGTGCGCCGCGCGGCTTCATAGGCCAGCGTCATCTCGGCCGAGCGGGTATAGACGCCCCGGTGCACGGTTGCATAATCCGCACCCATCGCGCGCACCATCGCGTCGATCACGCTTTGCGGCTTCTGCGCGGTGGCAGCGGTATCAAGATAGTGCCAGCGCTGGCCCTGCGCATTCAGCAGGCCCGGCCATTCCGCCGTGCGGGTGAGGGTTGCGGTGCTCACAGCAAGCCATCCAGCGCAGCCAGCGCCGCTTCGGTCAGCGCATCACCCTCTGGTGCGCCGACAAAGGCCTCTGCAATGAATGCATGCAGCATCAGCTTCTTCGCTTCCGCGGGCGGCAGACCGCGCGATTGCAGGTAGAACAGACCTTGGGGATCAAGCTCGCCCACCGCGCAGCCGTGCGCGCATTTCACGTCGTCGGCATAGATTTCCAGCTCGGGCCGCGCATTGGCGGTCGCGGTGCGTTCCAGCAGCATCGCGCGGATCGATTGCTCGCCGTCCGTGCCGATCGCCCCGCGTGCGACATGGACCCGGCCCAGATACGTACCCACGGCATGGCCGCCCAGCACCGAGCGCACGACCTGCCGGCTGACGGCATCAGGGGCCATGTGGCGCACCTCTGTCACGATTTCCAGCGTCTGCGCTGCGCCGCCCAGTTGCGCCGCGCCAAAGTGGAACGAGGCGCCCTTGCCCAGCACCGCCGTCACCGCGATCCGGCCATAACCGCCGCCCGCATTGAGGACGCGCAGGTCAAAGCTTGCGCCATCTTCCAGCGTGATCGCGATCTCGCGTGCTTCGGCCTGATCGGACTGCGCGGTGATGGCGAGCGCATCGCTCGCACCGGCAGGCACATGGATTTCCTGCACGGCGAGCGGCCACAGCGTCTCCAGCGCGGCCAGATCGGCATAGCGGAAGGCTTCATCCTTCCGGGTGGGGAGTGCCAGACTAGCCACGGACCACCTCGCAGCGCACCATCGGGATCGGCGCTTCGCTCACCTTGACGCCATTGCGTTCCAGCACATGCAGCACCATCAGCCGGCCGTCCGGGCTGAGGACATAGTCGGCGGTCAGCGCTACAGCGAAATCATCATCGCCTTCGCGCACCACGATGTGCCGTTCGCTCAGCCGGTCCACCGCCTTGACCACGCCCCAATAATCGCCCTCGGTGTTCATTGAGGCGGTCACGATGCGGCGCGCATACTTGTCGGCGCAGGCCATTGCAGAGGGCGCCCATTCGCCGAGGAACCCGGCGGGCATCACTGCCGCAGGCACAGCAACCGGTGGCGGCGTTTCGGAAGCCGCAGCAGGAGCGGGTTCGGCAGCCTGCGTCGCCGCCGCGAGGGCCAGCAGCAGGCTCATGCCGCCACCGCCTCATAGCCTTCGTTTTCCAGCTGCAGCGCCAGTTCCGGCCCGCCGGACTTCACGATCCGTCCGCCAGCCAGCACATGCACGAAGTCCGGCTTCACGTAGTCAAGCAGGCGCTGATAATGCGTGATGAGCAGCACGGCCTTGTCGGGCTTCCTCATGATCGCGTTGATGCCTTCGCCGCAGATGCGCAGCGCGTCGATATCAAGGCCGCTATCGGTCTCGTCCAGAATGGCGAGTTTGGGCGCCAGGATGCCCATCTGCACCATCTCGGCGCGCTTCTTCTCGCCGCCCGAAAAGCCCACGTTCACCGGGCGCTTGAGCATATCCATATCAAACCGCAGCAGCCCGGCCTGTTCCTTGGCCAGCTTGATGAAGGCGGCGCCCGAAAGCGGCTCAAGCCCGTGCACCTTGCGCTGCGCATTCAGCGCCTCACGCAGGAACTGCAGGTTGGAAACGCCGGGAATCTCGACTGGATACTGGAAGCCGAGGAATAGCCCCGCCGCCGCGCGCTCATGCGGTTCAAGGGTGAGCAGATCCTGCCCTTCAAAGTCCACGCTGCCGCCGGTCACTTCATAACCCGGCCGGCCGCCCAGCGTGTAGCCGAGCGTAGACTTGCCCGCGCCGTTCGGCCCCATGATAGCATGAATTTCGCCCGCGTTCACGGTGAGCGACAGGCCCTTGAGGATCGGCTTTTCGGCAACGGTGGCGTGAAGATCGTTGATCGTGAGCATCAGTAATTCCGGGGTGAGCGCGGCGCAGGGCGGCGCGGGGCGGACCGCCTGGAGCGGCGTTCGGTGTGGAGGGCGCGCATCGCATTGGAAACGTGCGTGGCAGCGGCATCTGGATCGGCAAGCACATCGGCGGCAGCGATGCGCTCCACCCGGTAGCCCACTTCGCCAAGGCTCTTGTCGCGCGCGGCGGTGAAGGCGGCGTCCTCGTCGCCATCAAGCTCGACCACCAGCATCAGCTGCTTGCAGGCGAAATCGACAATGGCCGAGCCGATCACCGCCTGCCGCTTGAACGTGTAGCCACCGGTTTCGACGCGGGTGAGCGCATCGGCCAGTGCTTCCTGCGCCGGACTGGGATTACGGCGCATCTCGCGCGAGCGTTCGTGGAGGACATCGAGCCGCGATTCGGAAATCGCCCAGCCGCGGCCCTTCTTCTGTAAGGTGGGCGCATCGTCTGCGCCAAAGCGCAGCGAAAGCTTGGGCTTGGGCTGCGCCTCGGCCGGTGCGGCAAGGGCAAAGCGCTTGTGCACCCGGTCCACCGGCGTCCCCTCCTTCAGCGGAACACCCGGCGTCACGGCGTGATCGGCAAAGCCTTGCTTGGTATAGAACGTCAGGCCGCCAGTGTTGTCGCCCCGAATCGTCGCGTTGATCGCGCTGAGGCCCAGCTCCGTGGCGCGCTGGGTGGTCGCAGCAAACAGCGCCGAGCCAATACCGCGCTGCGTCCCGCCAAGGCGCGCGAACGTGGCGATATCGCCCACATCCTCAGGTAGCCCCGGATAGCGCACCAGAGTCTGGAAACCCAGCAGCATGCCGTCCTCGTCCTCTGCCACGAAGCAGCAGTGCACGTCCGGCCCGGTGAGATAGGTCTCGTCCAGCGCCTCGGGCGTGAACGGCTCCTGCAGCGCCGTCGTCCCGCCCGCCGCGATTACCGCGTTGAGCAGTTCGGCCAGCGCAGGCGCATCGTCTGCCGCCACGGGGCGCACGTTCAGGGTCATCGCATCGCTCACCCGACCGACCCTTCCAGCGAAATACCCAGCAGCTTCTGCGCTTCCACCGCGAATTCCATCGGCAGCTGCTGCAGCACTTCGCGCGCAAATCCGTTCACGATCAGAGCGATAGCGTCTTCCTGCGCGAGGCCACGCTGCATCGCATAGAACAGCTGGTCGTCGGAAATCTTGCTGGTGGTCGCCTCGTGCTCGATCGTCGCCGAAGGATTGCGCACTTCGATATAGGGCACCGTATGCGCGCCGCAATCTGCGCCCAGCAGCAGCGAATCGCACTGGGTGAAGTTGCGCACGCCCTCAGCCTGCGGGGCCACGCGCACGAGGCCGCGATAGGTGTTGTTGGAATGGCCCGCGCTGATCCCCTTGGAAACGATGGTCGAGCGGGTGTTCTTGCCGTTGTGGATCATCTTGGTGCCGGTATCGGCCGTCTGGTAATTGTTGGTCACCGCCACCGAATAGAACTCACCCACCGAGCCTTCGCCATTGAGCACGCAGCTGGGGTATTTCCACGTGACGGCTGAGCCGGTTTCAACCTGCGTCCACGAAACCTTGCTGCGCGCGCCCTGGCACAGCGCGCGCTTGGTCACGAAGTTGTAGATCCCGCCCTTGCCCTCGGCATCACCGGGATACCAGTTCTGCACGGTGGAATACTTGATCTCTGCATCATCGAGCGCGACGAGTTCGACCACCGCGGCATGCAGCTGGTTCTCGTCGCGCATCGGGGCGGTGCAGCCTTCGAGGTACGAGACGTAAGAACCCTTGTCGGCCACGATCAACGTGCGTTCAAACTGGCCGGTGTTTTCCGCGTTGATGCGGAAATAGGTCGAAAGCTCCATCGGGCAGCGTACGCCTTCGGGGATGTAGACAAACGTGCCGTCCGAAAAGACCGCGCAGTTGAGCGCCGCAAAGTAGTTGTCGTGCATCGGCACGACTTTGCCGAGCCATTTGCGCACCTGATCGGGGTATTCGCGAATCGCCTCGCTGATCGAACGGAAGATGACGCCTGCTTGCTCCAGCTCCTTGCGAAAGGTGGTTGCCACCGAAACGCTGTCGAACACAGCGTCCACCGCGACCTTGCGCGCGCCTTCCACGCCGGCGAGCACCTTCTGCTCTTCCAGCGGAATGCCCAGCTTTTCATAGATGCGCAGGATCTCGGGATCGACCTCATTAAGGCTGCCGAGCTTCGGCTTGGTCTTGGGCGCGGCCCAGTAATAGGCGTCTTGATAGTCGATCGGTGGGATGTTGAGCTTGGCCCAATCAGGCGTTTCCATCGTCAGCCAGTGGCGATAGGCCTTGAGCCGCCATTCAAGCATCCACTCCGGCTCGTCCTTCTTGGCCGAAATATACCGCACCGTGTCTTCGGACAGGCCCTTGGGGCCATATTCCTGCTCGATATCGGAAGACCAGCCGTGCTCGTAATCCGCGACTCGGGCCGCTGCATCGCGCGCGGCCTGATCCTTCACTTCGATGCTCTCGCTCATGCCGTCACCTCAACCGTCGCGGGACGGGAAAACTGTGTCAGCGGCACACCCGCCAGCGCGCCGCGCAGCGCGGCATCGACTTGCGGCCAATGCGGACGCACGGTGCAATCGGCTTCCAACGTGCAATCGTGCCGGCCATGCAGGCTGCACGGCGCCATCGCGATCGGTCCTTCCACCGCCTCCACGATATCCGCGAGCGAAATCGCCGCTGCGGGCCGCGCCAGCTTGAGCCCGCCGCCAAGGCCGCGTGATGATTTGAGCAGCCCCGCGGCCGCCAGCTTGCTGACCAGCTTCTGCACCGTCGGCACAGGCAGCCCCGTCTCGTCCGCCAGTTGCTGGGCCGAAACCCGCGCGCCGCCCGCGCCATGGCGTCCGCAATGGCGCGCAGCGGCGGTCATCGTCACCACGGCGTAGTCTGCCATGCTCGAAAGTCGCATTGCGGAACATCCCGAAAACAGGCCCGATCCAAAATCGGACTGATCTGTTCCGGTTATCTAGGCGCAAGGTGCGCCGAGCGCAAGCAGTGCGGCCTTGGTCAAAATGAGAAGGGGAGCAGCCCGGCGCTGCCTCGCTGCGCGTGCTGCGCCAAAAGGCACAAAAAAAGGCGACCGTGCCAGGGCACGGCCGCCATGAAGTCGAGAACTCGATGGCATTGCTGCACCGAGCCCTTCGGGTCGCAGAGCCCGACTACGACACTAGACACATAATGAATTGTACGGATTCGAC
The DNA here is from genome assembly GCA_027490345.1 of Novosphingobium sp. Lineage (GTDB taxonomy): Bacteria > Pseudomonadota > Alphaproteobacteria > Sphingomonadales > Sphingomonadaceae > Novosphingobium. Next base: position 4,189 of record JAIXYF010000101.1, on the reverse strand, counting down.
AAAATCGGTGGCAGACATGCCACAGCCCCAAGAATTCCATGCTTTACCGGCGGTTAACCGAGAATTTGGTTGTAATTGCCACTTGGCGCGAAACAGGTTGGCGGCAATAGACACAGCCCTCTGACGCATTTGCCCGCGACCGGGCCAGAGGAAAACTGCCTCGCATGCTTTATTCGATTTGCCGCCCGTTGTTGTTCCGCATCCCTGCCGAGCCTGCTCACCGCCTGACCATCGCCGCGCTGGCCATCGCCCCGCGCGGCAACCGCGCCGCGCCGCAGCCGCTGCTGTGCCAGCGAGTCGCGGGCCTTGTGTTTCCCAATCCGGTGGGCATCGCGGCGGGGTTCGACAAGAACGGCGAAGTGCCCGATGCGCTGCTCGGCCTCGGTTTCGGCTTTGTCGAGGCGGGCACCGTCACCCCGCGCCCGCAGGAAGGCAACCCCAAGCCCCGCCTCTTCCGATTGGTGGAGGACAATGCGGTGATCAATCGCATGGGGTTCAACAATGCCGGCGCTGATGTCGTCGCGCGCAGGCTTGCGGCGCGCGCGGCCCGGCCCGGCGTGGTCGGCGCCAATATCGGCGCCAACAAGGATTCCACCGACCGGATTGCCGACTATGCCGCGATGACGCGGATAATGGCCCCGCTCGCCAGCTATCTCACGGTCAACATCTCATCCCCCAACACGCCGGGCCTGCGCGCGCTGCAGGATCCCGCCGCGCTGGCCGATCTGCTCGATGCCGTGATCGAGGCGCGCGGCGATCTGCCGACTCGACTGTTCCTCAAGCTCGCGCCCGATCTCACCAACACGGATATTGATGCGATCTGCCGGATCGCACTCGACAAGCGGCTCGATGCGCTGATCGTCACCAACACCACGATCACGCGCCCGCCGCTGCGCTCTGCACTGGCCGGAGAGGCAGGCGGCCTTTCGGGCGAACCGCTGCGGCCGCTGGCGCTGCAAGTGCTGCGCGATTTCCGCAGCGCCACGGGCGGCGCCATTCCGCTGATCGGCGTGGGCGGCATTGCCAGCGTGGAAGATGCCTGGGCGCGGATCTGCGCCGGGGCAAGCCTGATCCAGATCTACAGCGCGCTGGTCTATCATGGTCCCGCCCTGGTGCGGCACATCGTCGATGGGCTGGCCAGGCGGGTGAGCGCGGAAGGCATGAGCAGCATTGCCGAGGCGGTCGGCAGCGAATAACGCTGCACCATGGTTTTTCGTTTTGTCCGCTCGCTCGCGCCCGCCGCCCTTCTCGTTCTGGCGCAGGCCTGCGCGCCGCTGCCCAATGCGGCGCGGCCCGCGGCCACCCCGGCCCCGAAGGCTGCATCCCCGGCCAAGTCTCCTTCCGCCAAAGAAACGGGTGTCACCACCGCCGCAGACCCGCGCGCAGCGGCGGCTGGCGCTGAAATGCTGCGCCTTGGCGGTTCGGCCACCGATGCGGCCCTTGCCATGATGCTCGCGCTCACCGTGGTCGAGCCGCAAAGCTCGGGCATTGGCGGGGGCGGCTTCCTCGTCACCGCCGATCCGGCCGGCACGGTCGAAAGCTTCGACGGGCGCGAAAAAGCCCCTGCCGCCGCCACGCCCGACTGGTTCACCATCGATGGCAAAGTGCTCGATCATCGCGCCGCTGTTCCGGGCGGCCGCAGCGTGGGCGTGCCGGGCAACCTGCGCCTGGCGGCCATGGCCCACAAGCGCCACGGCAAGCTTCCTTGGCGCGTCTTGTTCGGCCCCGCGATCCGCCTGGCGGGCGATGGTTTCGCGATCACCCCGCGCCTTGCCAGCACGCTGGCCATGGCGCGCGACATTGCCGGGCTCGATCCCGCAGGCCGCGCCCTGTTCTTCGGAGCAGACGGCGCCCCGCTTCCCGTTGGCACCGTGGTGCGCAATCCTGCGCTGGCGCAAACCTTCTCCACCGTCGCCGCGCTTGGGGCTGACAGCTTCTACACCGGCGAAAATGCGCGGGCGATTGCCGCCAAAGTCGGCACCGCCCCGCGCAATCCCGCGCCGATGTCCACCGCTGATCTTGCGGGCTATGAGGCCAAGGCGCGGGGTCCCGTCTGCGGCCGCTACCGTGTGTGGCGCGTGTGCAGCATGGGGCCGCCGTCTGCTGGCGGCGTGATCGTGCTGCAAACGCTGGGCGCGCTCGAACGCTTCGATCTGAAGGCCATGGGCCCCGCATCCCCCACCGCATGGCACCTGATTGCCGAAGCGGAGCGGCTCGCCTTTGCCGACCGCGACGCTTTCCTTGCCGATCCCGATTTCGCGCCGGTGCCCACGGCAGGCCTCATCGATCCGGCCTATATCGCCGCCCGTTCGGCGCTGATTTCCGAAACCGCGGCGATCAACACCGCCGCGCCCGGCAAGCCTGCGGGCGCGGCCGGCCAGTTTGCCATGGGCGGCCCTGTTGCCGAACAGGGCACAACTCATTTCGCGGCAACCGACCGCTGGGGCAACGCCGCCAGCTATACCTCCACCATCGAAAGCGCGTTCGGGTCCGGCCTCATGGTCGGTGGCTATTATCTCAACAATGAACTGACCGACTTCAATCTCGATCCGAACCGGGGCGGCCAGCCCACCGCCAACCGCGTCGAAGGCGGCAAGCGCCCGCGCAGCTCGATGAGCCCGGTCGTCGTCTATGGCCCGGACGGCCATTTGCGCCTGATTGCGGGCGCAGCGGGCGGCTATACCATCCCGCCGCAAGTGATCCGCGTGATCATCGGCACGCTTGACTGGAACATGTCCGCGCGCGATGCCATTGCACAAGGCATCGTCATGCCCGGACCCGGCGTGCTTGCAGTCGATACCCCGCTCGCAGCAATAGTCCCCGCACTTCAGGCGCTTGGCCACACCAAAGTCGTAACCGTGCCGATGCGCCTCAAGGCCAACGCCATCGAATGGGTTCCCGATGCGAAGGGCAAAGGCCGCTGGGTGGGCGCCGCCGATCCCCGCAGCGAAGGCGCGGCCGCGTCCCCTTGATTGCTGTTTCGGCTCAGCCGAAACAGGGCGGCCCCGGCCCACTCCCCCACCCGCCCCCCCACGACAGTACCCTGAATGGGTGGCCGGGTGGGGGAGTGGGCCGGGGCCGCCATCCGCGTTAGCGGATCAGAACACCATATCCACAGCCCGCCTTGCCCTTGGGCCAAGGCACCCCTAGTTTCCGGGCCAAATCATAAGTCCAATGGGCCTGGGGATCATCGCACCGTGCAGCTTTCCGATTTCGCGTCCTATCCGAACCTCGTCGCCATGTTCCTCGATCGGGCCGAGTTTTTCGGGGATCGTCCGTTCCTGTGGGCCAAGCGCGGAGGCACCTGGACTTCGCAAAGCTGGCGCGAGGCGGCGGATCAGGTCTGCCTGCTGGCCGAAGCGCTGCGCGGCCTTGGCCTCGATCCCGGCGACCGGGTCGTGCTGGTCTCGGAAAACCGGCCCGAGTGGTGCATCGCCGATCTGGCGATCATGGCGGCCGGGCTTGTCACCGTGCCCGCCTATGTCACCAACACCGAACGCGACCACCTGCATATCCTTGAAAACTCCGGCGCCCGCGCGGTCATCGTCTCCAACGCGAAGCTGGCGCAGCCGCTGCTTGCGGCCTGCCTCAGCGCGCGCGGGATCGAGCATGTGATCGGGATCGAGCCGCTGCGGCGCATCCAGTCCGAACGCCTCGGCTTTCACGATTGGTCCGCGCTCACCGGCGGCGATGCTGCGCAGGCGCGCCTTTCGGTGGCCGCCCGCGTGGCAGCCATCGCCCGCGAGGAAACCGCCTGCATCATCTATACTAGCGGCACCGGCGGCGCCCCGCGCGGCGTGCGCCAGCACCACGGCGCGATCCTGTGTAATGTCGATGGCGCGGCCGCCGTAGTGGCCGAGGATCTTGGCTGGGACGGCTCTGGCCGCGAAACCGAGGCGTTTCTCTCGTTCCTGCCCCTCAGCCATGCCTATGAGCATTCCGGCGGCCAGTTCCTGCCCATCGGCCTCGGCGCGCAGATCTATTATGCCGAGGGGCTGGAAAAGCTTGCGAGCAATATCGAGGAGACGCGCCCCACGCTGATGGTCGTGGTGCCGCGCCTGTTCGAAGTGCTGCGCGCGCGCATCATGAAGCAGGTGGAAAAGCAGGGCAAAGTTGCCAATTACCTGATGGGCCGTGCGCTGAACATCGGTACGCGCAAGGCCGCGGGCAAGGCCCGCATTCTCGACCT
>JAIXYF010000462.1 GCA_027490345.1 Novosphingobium sp. | reverse complement strand
GCGCGCCGGGCGGGCTTGAACTCAACAGCTGGATCGCGCTCGATTCGCAGAACCGGCGCACCACAGTGCGGCTTTCGAATCATCGCTACGGCGTGGCGCTGCCTGCGAACACCTTCCGCTGGAACGATCCGCGCACCACTGGCCGCAAGTAAGGCCCAGTTTGCCGGGATCTGGCGGGCTGCTGGCCATCCTGCGACAATTTGCGACCAGCCTGACACGAGCCTGACAGCCGCGTTCATCCGCCAGCAAGCGGCAAGCTCCTAGAAGGAATGGGTCAAGACGGAACTGACCGGGTTCGCCCCCCCTGTATCCCGGTCCTCTACTCCCCCTTCCGCCTTGACAGCGTGACGAACGCAAAAGGAACCCTCGGACCACGCCCCCGGTCCGAGGGTTTTCCTTTTGGGGCATGGCTTGCCGCTGCCCACCAAGCCCCGTAAAGCCCGCGCATGGCTTCTCCCACGCTTTCCGTCGCGACCTGGAACATCAATTCCGTCCGCCTTCGCATCGATCAGGTGGAGCGGTTCCTTACCGAACAGGCGCCGGATGTGCTGTGCCTGCAGGAGATCAAAACGGCGGAATCCCTGTTCCCGCACGAAATGTTCGAGCGGCTGGGTTATACCCACCGCGCGGTGCACGGACAGAAGGGCTACCACGGCGTCGCCACCGTCAGCCGCGTGCCGATCCGCGAGATCGCCCGCCATGATTGGCAGGCCAATGGAGAGGCGCGGCATGTGGGGGTGGAAGTGCTTGGCCCCGGCGGCGGGCTGGTGCTGGAAAACGTCTATATCCCGGCGGGCGGCGATATTCCCGATCCCGAAGCCAATCCCAAGTTCGGCCAGAAGCTGGCGTTTCTGGAGCGGATGACGCGCTGGGCCGAGGGGCTGGACCGCCCCACGCTGATCGTGGGGGATTTCAACATCGCCCCGCTCGATTGCGATGTTTATGATCACAAGGCGCTGCTCAAGGTCGTAAGCCACACCCCGCAGGAAGTGGCGGCGCTGGGCGCATTTGGCGCAGCGCATGGCTGGGTCGATCTGGGCCGCAAGCACATCCCCGCGCCGCAGCGCAACTATTCGTGGTGGTCGTACCGCTCGTTCTGGCGCGAGAAGGATCAGGGACGGCGGCTGGACCATATGTGGGCCTCCCCGCAGCTTGCCGCGCAATCCGCATCGCACCGTATCGTGGAGGAAACGCGCCGCTGGGACCAGCCTTCGGACCACGTGCCGCTGATTACGGAGTTCGCGCTTTGAGCGGAGCGCCGCGCCGGGTCGCGCTGGCGCTGGATGCGCTGCGCCATGGCTGGGCGATTCGTGTGGAGGGCGCGGACGGCACGCTCGATCTGCTTCCGGCGGAAACTGCCTTCGTGCAGCCGGGAATCTACGCCGCGCGGCTGCTGATCAGCCACGCCCGCGCGGCCACGCTCAAGCTGGCCAACCAGCGCGATGCCGCCGAGCCGCACATGCCGGTGATGATCCACGGCGCGGAGCCGTTCTCGCTCCACGCTGCGCGCACGCTGGCCGATCCTGCGCTTGATCTGGCCGAACCGATGCGCGGGCCGTTCCGCGCCGACCCTTGCCCCGCGCAAGACGCCGCAGTGGCAGCGATGGAGCTGGCGCGGCTTGCGGGAATCCTGCCGGCGTTTCTGGTTTCGACCGGAGTGGAACCTGCCGCCACGCTAACGCCCGCCGATCTCGCCGCGTTCAAGGATCCGCTTGAACTCACCATTCAGGCGCGCGCGCGGCTGCCAGTCGATGCCTGCGAGCGGGCCGAGATCATTGCCTTTCGCGCGCGCGATGATCTGCGCGAGCATGTCGCGCTGGTGATCGGCACGCAAAGCGGAGACCATATCCCGCTGGTGCGGCTGCACAGCGAATGCCTGACGGGCGATGTGCTGGGCAGCCTCAAGTGCGATTGCGGACCGCAGCTGGATGCGGCGCTGGCGCGCATGGCCGATGAAGCCGATGCGGGCGGATGGGGCCTGCTGCTCTATCTGCGGCAGGAAGGGCGTGGCATAGGCCTGATCAACAAGCTGCGCGCCTATGAATTGCAGGATCAGGGCTTCGATACGGTGGAGGCCAACGAGCGGCTGGGCCTGCCTAGCGAGGCGCGCGATTTTCCGGTGGCGGCGCGGATGCTCGATCTGCTGGGAGTGCCCGCCGTCCGGCTCCTGACCAACAATCCGGCCAAGGTGGCAGCGCTCGAAGCGGTGGGCGTGCGCGTGGCCGAACGCGTAGCGCATCAACTGCCCGCCAACCCCCACAACGTGCGCTATCTTGATACCAAGCGCGACCGGACGGGGCATCTGCTGAGATAACAGGGCCTTCTGGAAAACAGGGCCTAAAACAAGGCCTGTCCCTGTTTTTCAGAGATCGCCTCTCTCAAGCTCCAGCAGGGCTGGCGGCAAGCGCAGGGTGCGTGCAGCGAGGCGGGTTTCCAGCAGGAGGAGGACTAGCGCGCCCATCAGCAGCGAGATCGCGAGCAGAAACGTGCCGGCAGTAAGCAGGCGCAGATCCGTTGCGGCCAGCTCGCTGAAGAACAGCGCGCCGACGGTAGCGCCCACGGCAAGGCCGCTCAGCACCAACAGCAGCAGAGCCCGGCCGATATGCGCGATGCGCTTGTCGATATGGCGCATCTCGATCACCACGGCATCGTGTTCGCTGCCCTTGGTGCCCGCGTGAAGCATCTGCAGGTGGCGCGAGCGATCAACCATGCGGCCAAGCCGGGTTGTGAGGATATTCATGATATTGCCAATGGCGACGAGCACAAAGACCGGGGCCAACGCGAGCTGGATTGTCTGCGCGATCATGCCCGATTGCTCAAAGACCACGCTCAAGGAGCAGCGCGCACGAGGATGCTCTGGCTGCCGGGGCCGAATATCACGGCTGAGAGATCGGCTGCCGCCAGGCATTCGCCCGGGAAGATCATGTCGCCGCTCACCTCCACTTCGCCGCGGCGCGGGATCACGAGCACCGGCCCGGTATATTCGGCCATGAGTTCCGCATCCGGCGTCCCCTCCACGCGGTGTGCGGTGAAGTAAGGTCCGCGCGCGAGTTCCACCGTGCCGGTCGGTTCGAGATGGCGGTGCAGCGCCCGATCATAAGGCTCGCCGCGCGCCACCGCGATGCCTTTGTCGAGATGCAGCGGGCGCGGGCGGCCATAATCATAAAGCCGGTAGGTGATGTCGGAGTTCTGCTGGATCTCGATCAGGCTGACGCCCGCACCGATGGCATGGACGGTGCCCGCCGGAATATAGAAGAAATCCCCCGCCTGCACCGGATGCCAAGCCAGCAGATCCTCGATGCTGCCATCCATCGCCGCAGCGCGCATGGCCGCTGCATTCAGCGGCTGGTGAAAGCCGATGCCCAGGCGCGCGCCCGGTTCGGCATCGATCACCAGCCAGCATTCTTCCTTGCCGGTATCGTGTTCGCCCAGCGCCCCGGCCTGCGCATCGTCTGGATGGACCTGCACCGAGAGCTTTTCGCTGGTGAAGATGTATTTGACGAGGAGCGAGGACACCTGTTCGGTCGGCTCGAACCAGATTTCGCCAATGCGCATGCCGTGGGGGGCCACAAACGGCGCGGGCAGGTGGTCACGGCCCCAGGGCTTTTCCACTGTGCGCACAGCCAGCCCTCCTGGCGTGGGCAGGTTCACTGGTTCACCGCGCCTGCAAGCTTGCCCACCTTTTGCGCGCCATCGGCCGTGCACACGAGCACTTCGCCCTTGTCGACCACGACGATGATATCGCGCGCGCCGATGACCGACACGCGCGGGCCATCGCTATCGACGAGCACGCCGCTGCAATCGACCAGTTCGGCCGGGCCGCGCACGGTATTGCCCTGCGCATCATGATCGCGCGCTTCATGCAGCGCCTGCCAGTTGCCGATATCGGACCACGCCATCGCGGCGGGCACCATCGCGGCGCGGGCGGTGTTTTCCATCACCGCATAATCCACCGATTCGCCTTCGATCCGCGCGAAGGCAGCGGGATCGGGGTGGAAGCGGGTGCCGTCCGCCTGCCCTTGCGCGGCGGCTGCGCGAACAGCTTCTGAAAGGGCGGGCCGGTGCGCAGCAAGTTCATCAAGGAACGTACCGGCGCGGAAAGCGAAGATCCCGCCGTTCCACGCATAGCCGCCGTCGGCAAGAAACCCGAGGGCGCGCTGCAGATCGGGCTTTTCGACGAACTGGGCCACGGCGAAGCCGCCGCTGCCGGGGATGGCATCACCGCGCCGCAAATAGCCGAAGCCGGTTTCGGGCGCCGTGGCGGCGATGCCGAATGAGACAAGCCAGCCATCCTGCGCTAGCGCCGCGGCTTCGCGCGCGGCGGCCTGAAACGCGGCCACATCGCCGATATGGTGATCGCTTGGGCAGACGAGCATGATCGCGTCTTCCGGCAAGCGCAGCGCCGCCAGCGCAATGGCGGCGGCGGTATTTTTGCCCTCTGGCTCCACAATCACGCGGCTGGCGGCAGGATCAGCCAGCTGCGCCTCGACATGCTCCAGATGCAGCGCACCGGTGACGACAATCGGTGCGCCAAACCCGGCCTCGGCCGGGCAGCGCAACACCGTCGCTTCGAACAGCGTGGTATCGCCCACAAGCGGCAGAAACGGCTTGGGCATGGCCTTGCGCGAACGCGGCCAGAGACGAGTGCCGCTGCCACCGCACAGCACGACGGGAATGATCAGGTCCATGGCTATCCTGTTATGTGTTTCAAACCCGATATTCTAGGTAGATTGCACTTACACGGCATTAAGCACCGATTATGGCGCGAACCAACGCTGCTGCCAGCCGAATTCGGATGGGATCGGATTGCCTGCACGGTCTGTTGCCGGGCGAAAGCGGAAACGCTGGGTGGCAAGGCGGCATGTGATGGCATCGGCTTCGGCGTCAGGGCTGGGCTGGTGGATGCGGCAGGCCGATACCCGGCCGTCCGTGCCGACCGTGAGCACCACGATCACGCTCTTGCCGATGCGCTGCTCGCGGGTGCGCGCCGGATAATCGCGTGTGGCGGTGATATCGCCCGCGATCTTGACCGCGCGGCTGGCGCCCGATCCCGCGCCATCGCCGTTGCCGCCGCTGCCCGTGCCCGTGCCCGAGGTGCCGCCGCCGGTGCCGCTGCCCGCGCCAGCCGCACCGGAACGGACGCCACCGCCAGTGGCGGCGGCGGGCGCGGCGATCATCGCCTTGTTGGGAATGCGGGTGGGCGGGGCAACAACCGGCTTGGGCTTTGCGCGCTTCGCCGCCGCGCCCTGCGCGCCTGCGGGCTCCGGGGTGGGAGCAGGGCTGACAGGAGCCGGAGGCGGCGCGGATGGATCAAGCGGCACGGAATAGGCCGCGGTTGCCGCATCCTCGATCAGCGAAATCGCGCCCCGCGCCAGCCCCGTGGCAATCGCGATGCCAAGCGCAACATGGAGCACGCCCACCGCCAGCATCAACCAGCCGCGGGTACGGGCGCTAAGCGCGGGGCTTTCGCTGAAGCGATTGCTGGCCAAGGCGGCGTTCATTGCCGCACACCTTAGTGGAGGCGAGCGGAAACCGGAAACCCTGCGGCCGGAATCCCTGCAAACACAGTTCAATCGCTGAGGAAGCTATCGTCCCGCGCCAGGGAAACCAGCTTCAGCCCATGCGCCGCTGCCTGCTGCGCCGCGAGGGTGGAGGCCGCCGAGATCGTCACCAGCAAGGGGCAGCCCGCCAGCACCGCCTTCTGCACGAGTTCGAAGCTACACCGCGCGGTGAGCACAATGAAGCCTGCCCCCGCGCTCAGCCCGGCGCGCGCCATTGCGCCCAGCAGCTTGTCGAGCGCATTGTGGCGGCCAACATCCTCGCGCACCAGCCGCACGGTGCCATCGGGATCGCAAAATGCCGCTGCATGGACCGCCCGCGTCGCTTGCCCCAGCGGCTGAAGCGCAGGCAGCGCGCTGACGGCGCGGAAAATCGCCGCATCCGCCACATCGAGCCGCGCGGTGACTGGCGGCAGTGGACGCATGACCTGCTCCAGGCTTTCAATCCCGCACAGGCCGCAGCTGCCTTCGGACAGGCGCAGCCGCGCGCGCTCCATCAGCGGCGCGGCATCATCGGCAGCGAGCTGGATTCGCAGCATCCAGCCGCCTGACGGAACCTCGCTGGCTTCGGCAAAAAGCAACTGTCCAGGCGCGGCGATCAGCTGTTCGGACAGGCAGAAGCCCAGCGCATAATCGGACAAATCAGACGGCGTCGCCATCATGACGGCATAGCCCAGACCGTTGATCTCGATGGCAATCGGTGCCTCGATGGCGAGCAGCCGTTCGCGCGGGGCAGGCGCGCGGCCATCAGCGAAATGTTCGGTATACGTGTGCGGGACCGCCCCCTCAGCCTGCATGTACAGCGAGCCGTTCCAGCGCCGCACGGGACACCGGATCGAGCGCTGCGCCTTCCGGCCCGTCCAGCACGGCGAACACGTCCGCCTTCATCCGCACCGACCAGAACGCGTGGATATGGTCCGCGATCATTGCCACCGGGTCTGGATCATGCGTCACGTTTTTGGCGATCTGGTTCACCATGTGGACGAGCTTCTCGGTGGTATGCGCACTCATTCCGCCGGCTCCATCACGCCTTCTTGTCCGGCAATCCGGCGCGAGCGCGCGGCCTGCGCCTCGTATTCCTCCTGCCAGTCGGTTGGGCCGTTGGAGGGGGTGATCTGCACCGCCGTTACCTTGTATTCGGGGCAATTGGTCGCCCAGTCCGAATAGTCGGTGGTGACGACGTTGGCCTGCGTCGCGGGGTGGTGGAAGGTGGTGTAGACCACGCCCGGCGCGACGCGGTCGGTCACTGTCGCACGCAGCGTCGTCTCACCCGAGCGGCTGGCAAGGCGCACCCAATCGCCCGATTTGATGCCCCGGTTTTCCGCATCGGTCGGGTGGATTTCGAGAAGGTCTTCCTCGTGCCACACGACGTTGGCAGTGCGCCGCGTCTGCGCGCCGACGTTGTACTGGCTGAGGATGCGGCCCGTTGTGAGCAGCAGCGGGAAGCGCGGGCCAGTGCGCTCGTCGGTCGGCACTTAGTCCGTCACCACGAACTTGCCCTTGCCGCGCACGAAACCATCCACGTGCATGATCGGGCTGCCATCAGGCGCGGCGGCGTTCACCGGCCATTGCAGCGAGCCTTCGGCATCGAGCCGCGCGAAGCTGACGCCCGCGAAAGTCGGCGTCAGGCGCGCAATCTCGTCCATGATCTCGCGCGGGTGGGTGTAGTTCCAGTCCAGCCCCATGGCCCGCGCCATGAGCTGGGTGATCTGCCAATCCTCGTACCCGTTCTTGGGCTCCATCACCTTGCGCACCGGCTGGATGCGGCGTTCGGCGTTGGTGAAGGT
>JAIXYF010000404.1 GCA_027490345.1 Novosphingobium sp. | reverse complement strand
CTGGAAGCAGCGCGCCTCCCGCGCGCGGTTCTTCGATGATGCGCCCTCTGCAATCCCTGCGGAATAAGGCGTGGCCGTGCACAGCACCGCAGGCAGCACCGCAGGCGTGGAAACCGGCCCCGCAGCCACCGCCGAAAAGGCATCGATCCGCCGCCTGATTGATTGGATTTGGCATATCCGGGGCGAATTGCCCCTGCCCGCCGGGCAAACGGCGGACGAGGCCTTCGGCAAGCTCGATCCACTGTTCGCCCATCCCGGAACAAGCCATGCGCGTGCGGGCAATCTGCTGTCCGTCACCAAGCGCGATCCGCTAGCGCAAGATCCGCTGTCGGTGATCGATTCCGGCACGCTGTGCATCACGGCGGCGGGCGAAGGCGCTGTGCTGCGCTACCATCTCGTCAGCCGCGCCCTGCTCTATTGCTTCCTTGCACCGCTGCTGTTCCTTGGCATCGGCCAATTGACCGCCGCGCTCGGCCAGCTGGAAAAGCCGTCTGCGGAAGAAAAGGCGGGCAAGAAAAAGGACAAGCAGGCCGAACTCAAACTCAACCCGGTCGACACCTTCCTTGGCGCCCCCGCACCCGAAAAGCCCAAGGACGCAAAGCCGAAGGACGGGAAGAAGGACGGCAAGGACAAGAAGGACGGCGAAGACCCGGACAAAGACGCATTTTCTCCCACCCCGGCCTATGTTTTTGCCGGGATCTTTGCTGCACTGTGGCTGCTGGGCCGCCTGCTCGAGCCTTGGCTGATCCGGCGCCTGTTTGCCCGCTGCCTGGCCGCGTGAACTAAAAGCTGAAGCGTATGCGCGCGATGATCCGGTCCGCCCCGTCGTGCGGCGCGCCAAGCGGCGCATTGGCCTGCTGGGTTTCGGCGATATCGATACCGGTGTAATCTAGGGCAAATGTTAGTGGGTAGCGGCTATATTCCGCGCCCAGTTTCCAGTCCGCATAGTCTCCGCCCGGACGGAGCCGTGCCGCGCGAGGGGCAGTGCCGCTGCCGGTGCTATATAGCAAAGGCTGGCCAGCAGCGTTATCGGCAGGCCCGACCGCCCGGCATCCGCAGCCGAGCGCAGATGGAGATTGTCACCGCCGATGGTGCTTTGCGCCGATGCGTACCAGCCCGTGGCCGAAAGGCGCAGCGGCCCGATGCCATAGCGCGCGCCCACGCCGGAGGGCCATCAATAGCCCATCAGGCTGAGCACTTCCTTGCGGCTGCGGTTGTCCTCAAGGAACGTGCCTATCATACGGCTCGTGACCATGCCCACGCCGGGAGTGCGCACGCCGCGCCCGGTCATGCAGCCATGCTGCGCCTCAATCACCACAGCCACGCCGTGGGGCTTGAGGTTGTCCCAGATACAGGTGGCGACTTCGGCGGTCAGCCGCTCTTGAATCTGCAGCCGCCGCGCATAGGCATTGAGCACCCGCGCCAGCTTGGAAATGCCCACCACCTTATGCCGGGGCAAATAGGCAATCGCGGCCTTGCCGATGATCGGCGCCATGTGGTGTTCGCAGTGCGACTGGAAGGGAATGTCCTTGAGCAGGACAAGTTCGTTGTAGCCGCCCACTTCCTCGAACTGGCGGGCCAGGTGCATCGCCGGGTCTTCGCCATAGCCTTGGCAATATTCCTTCCACGCGCGGGCCACGCGCCGCGGCGTATCGAGCAGGCCTTCGCGCGCTGGATCATCACCCGACCAGCGGATCAGCGTGCGGATCGCTTCCTGCACATGGTCCGGCACCGGCATCTTGCCAGCCTCGCCAAGGTCATCGTCATCATGTCCATGGTGGACGGGCATCTAGGGTATGCTCCTGAAGGGGGACGGCGCGCCGTAAGGCAGCCCCGATCGCTTGGCCTGCCGGATCACTTTCGCTGCCGGATTACTTGCGCTGAATAACGATCTCGTCCGGATGCGCCACATTAAGATCGGAGCGCAGCAGTTCGCCCACCAGATCGGGATCGGCATGGCGCGGATCAAGCAGGGTCACCCGGTTGCGCAAACGGTCCCGCTCCGCCTCTAGCATCTTCACTTCCGCCTCACGCTGTTCGAGCATGCGGGCATTTTCGGTCCATGCCAGAACCCCGCTTGGCCCTGCGATTGCCACCGCGCCAAGCAGAAGCAGCGCCAGAAGCGCGAAGCTTTGCGCAAGGCTTTCGCGTGGCAGCTTGAGATGGGATTGGCGGCGTTTCATCAAACGGACAGAATCACACTTGCCGCGCCGATTCAACCGGAAAATAGCATCAATGGAGCCGCGCTTAGGAAGCAGCACGGTCAGAATGCCGGACGGGGCATCCTGTCACGCAGGCTCAGCACCGCGCCTTCCGCTGCCACAGTGCTGGGTTCGCCATCAGGCATACCAGCGCCAATGGGCGCCAATCCAGCCGCGTCCGCACCTTCCCTCTCACGCCGGAACCGGCGCTCATCGGCCAACTGGCGCAGAGAGGCGGAGCGAGCAAGACGCTCCTTGCGTGTGTTTTGTTCGGGCGTGGGCGCTGCGCCTGCATCGGCCTGCGCACGCCGCGGTGCGGCTGGCCGGGCGGGCGCGAGCGCAGCCGGACGATCCAGCATGGCCAGTGGGCGCGGCGTCTCATCCCGAGGCAGCGGGGCAGCGGCTGGTGACGAGGCAGCGCCTGCCGGAGCAGACGGCGCCAACCTGCCCGGCTCCGCGCGCGCTGGCGCGAGGGCAACTGACTTTGGCACAGCGCGCTCAGGACTTGCGGAGTTCGAGACGGAGTTCGGGGCCAAAGCCGGGGCCGGGTTCGGGGCCACCTTGGCCACGGCCTTGGGCAAGGCCGGCTGACGCGGCCCAACAGCGTTTCGACCCATGAGTTCGGGTGGCAGAGCTTCTGCATAATCCCAGGCCGAAGCGGCTCGGCGCATGGCCGTACGGACATCGGTAACCAGTTCGGTCTTGCGCGGGCCGGGCCGCATGACCGGCGGCGCCAGCGAAATCTGCGCTGGCGGAATGCCGGGAGAATTCGGCGCGGCGGCGCCATCAGCCTTGCGCACGGGTGCCGCACCGCTCACGATACGGACAGGCGAAAGCAACCCTGAACCGGGCTGAACACGCTGGCTGGTCAGCCCCGGTTCGGCCTTGGCAGCGAGAGTGGGCGCCGAGAGGGTGGGCGCCGAGAGGGTGGGCGCCGAAAGAGCAGATGCTGCAGTGGCACGGATGAGCGAAGGCTCGGTGCGATTGCCTGCGGGAGCGGCTGCCATGCGCTTTTCGGCAAAGGCCAGTGGCGCTGCCTTGCCTTCGGTCGATGCGAGATCAGACGACGACGACAGCGCAGCGGTGCTGGCGGGCTGAAGCCGGGCCACCATCGTTGCCTCGCCAGCCAGCTTGGAACGCGTGCCCGACTGGCCGCGCGCAGCTTTTTTCGGCTTGGCAGGCGCGACGGGCGAGGCAAGGCGGCCCGGCGCGGAATCGCGAAACGCGGTATCATCAGCAGCTAAACCGCCAAAGCTTGGTTTGGGCATGGCAGCCTGCACCGCACCGGCCAGACTGAGCCGCGCCTTGGGCTGGGCGTTGGGCTGGCGATCCGGTTCCTGCTGCGGGGCAGACACGACATATTCTGCCGAAGCCGTGCGCAGCAACAGGCCCGCGCCGATCAGCACCGACATGAACCGGAGGACTTTCAGCGCAAAACTGCGCACAGGAAGCGCCTTGTCTGCCGGAGACTCGGTGGCCGCTGAAGGCGTTTCAGGTGCCGATTGCAGCACCACGTTTTCAGACCCCTGCCCCATGTCACCCAGCACCCCGCATCAGCCGCGAAACTGCGCGCGGCCGGATAGGCGTCAATACCTAGCCGATTCGCATGAGTCCTTTATGACAAATTTTTATTAACCCTGTTTCTTTCCAGCCGGTAGATTCGCTCCACGCCGAAATCCTTGGCCAGCGCAAGCCGCCCGACATAGCGGCAGGCAAAAGCATTGCCGCCGGTCATCTCGCCGCTGATCATCTCAATCGCAGCGGCCATGGGTTCGGTGACATAGACCTGCCCGGGCGGTGTAATCGGCTCTACCCGCGCCGCGCGCGACACTTCGGTGCCATAGTAATTGGGCATGCCCGTCACCGGATCATCCACGGCATAGACCGAGCCATAATGCGCCGCGATGCGCATGCCGCTGGCGGGCGGCAGGCCAAGCGCTGCCGTGTCGATCCCGGCCAGCGCCTCCTGCAGCGCGCACAGCACCTCGGCTGCCGCGCGCACATCCTCCAGCGCGAGATAAAGCGCATCGCCCCAGGTGTTGAGGCAGTGGATCTGCGCCCGGTGCACTTGCAGCACGGCCGCGCAGCGCCCCATGACATCGCCCCAGAACTGCGGCATGACTGGTTCGGGAAGTCGGGAAAAACCCTTGAAATCGGTAAACACGATCACCCGCAGCGCGCGCTCGGTATCAACGAGCGCCGCCTGCGCGGGTGCCAGCGACCCACGCGCGCGGGGCAGGCGCGCGCCATCGATCACTACGGTGCGTCCGCCCGCGCTGCGCCAGCGCGCCACATCGGCCCCCGCGCCAGCAATGCCGCCCGAATAGACCCCGTCCCACACCGCGAGCTGCAGCGCTTCGCCGCCGAGCTGCGCCGCGCGCACCCGCGCCAGCCCCATCGCCACTTCGCTGCCGAACGCGATCTGGGTATCATCGCCGACATAACGCATGGCCGAGGCGCGGTGCGTGGTAGCCGCCGCAGCCAGGCAGCGATGATAGCGCAGCTCCCACCCCGGCCCGCCGGGCCGCACGGAAAGCGCGAGGAAGTCTTCCTCGTCAAACGGCACCACGGCATGAAATTCGATGCCCAATTCAAGGCATATCTCGGCGATCACGATATCGGCCCCGCAGGCAAGCGGACCAAACATCGCGCCGATCCGTTCGGCTTCCAGCACCGCGCGGACGTCCCGGGCTATTCGCGCTTCGGCGGCAGGGTCCTCACAGAACATGTGCCCGGTCAGCACCGCGCTGCGCGGCGGCCGGATCGGCGCGAGGGATACTGGCAGACCCGCGCAGGCCGGGCTGGCCAGCAGCGCGGTGAACTGGCGAAAGGTGGAAGCGCGGGCGGCCACGGTGGCGCCATCGCGCTGCGTGGCGGCCAGCAGCATGGCCTCGGCCTCTGCAGCGCGGCCCAGCAGCAGCAGCGCTTCGGCCGCCGTGGCCAGCGCCCAGTAATCCTGCTGCGGGGCTGCCTGCGCCCCGGCCAGCGCAATCTCGGCAAAGG
>JAIXYF010000214.1 GCA_027490345.1 Novosphingobium sp. | reverse complement strand
TGCCGAGCATGCGGTTGCCGATGAAGCCGTGGCACACGCCCGAGACGACCGGCACTTTGCCGATCTTGACCGAGAGCGCCATGACCGTGGCGAGCACATCGTTCGCGGTGGCCGAACCGCGCACCACTTCGAGGAGCTTCATCACGTTGGCGGGCGAGAAGAAGTGCATGCCCAGCACCGCTTCCGGGCGCTTGGTGCAGGCGCCGATTTCATTCACATCAAGGTAGCTGGTGTTGCTGGCCAGGATCGCGCCCGGCTTCACGATGCCGTCCAGCTTGCCAAACACTTCCTTCTTTACGTCCATGCTTTCATACACCGCCTCGATCACCAGATCGGCATCGGCCAGCGCGCCAAAGTCCAGCGAGGGGGTCAGGCGGCCCATCGCGGCCTCGGCCAGCGCGGCGTCCATCTTGCCGCGCTTCACGGTGTTCTCGTAATTGCGGCGCATCGTGGCAACGCCCCGGTCGAGCGCTTCCTGCGTCATTTCCACGATAGTGACGGGGATGCCGGCGGTAAGGAAGTTCATCGTGATGCCGCCGCCCATGGTGCCCGCGCCGATCACGCCGACTTTGTGGATGGGCCGCAGCGCGGTGTCTGCCGGGATGTCGTTGACAGT
Organism: Novosphingobium sp.; assembly: GCA_027490345.1. Lineage (GTDB taxonomy): Bacteria > Pseudomonadota > Alphaproteobacteria > Sphingomonadales > Sphingomonadaceae > Novosphingobium. The sequence continues at coordinate 4,107 of JAIXYF010000214.1, read as the reverse complement.
CGCGGCCAGCTTGCGCGCGGCGTCGATATGCTCTTTTGCGCCGGAAATGGGATCGGACATGGCGGGATCTCCTTGGATGGGGTGAGCTGTCGGATTCAGGCGTGACTGTGCGTCATCGCCGCATAGACCAGCGTCTTGAGCTGGCGGCGGATGGGGTAGCTGGACGAAGGGAACAGCTGGGTCATGAAGACCATATGCAGCCCTTCGGCCGGATCGACGAAGAAGGCGGTGGAATGAATGCCGCCCCAGTGGAATTCACCCTTCGTGCCGGGAAGGAGCGTTTTGGCGGGATCGATCACCACACCAAAGCCAAGCCCGAAACCGACGCCTGCGTTGCCAGATTCGCTGAACAGCGCTTTGGAAAGCGTGGTGAGATCGGCCCCGCCGGGCAAGTGGTTGCTCGCCATCAGCGCCAGCGTCTTGGGCGAAATCAGCGGTGCCCCGCCTTTGGCCAGCGCCGCGCAGAAGCGGTGGTAATCCGCCGTGGTTGAAAGCAGCCCGCCGCCGCCGCTTTCAAAGCGAGGCGCGCGCAGGGTATTCGATTGGTCAGCATGGTCGATCAGAGTCGGCGCGCCCGATGGGTTCCACGCCCAGCTATCGGTAAGGCGGTGCGCCTTTTCGGGCGGGCAGTGGAAGCCGGTATCGGCCATGCCCAGCGGGGCGAAAATGCGGCTCGCGAAAAATGCGCCAAGGCTCATGCCGGATAGGCGCGCCACGACAACCCCCAGCACATCGGTGCTGACCGAATAGTTCCACCCCGTGCCGGTATCGAATTCCAGCGGCAGCTTCGCCAGTTCGGCAATGAAATGATCTTTGCTCGGCAGCGATGCGTGCCCATCCAGCCGGCCCTTGCGATAGGCGGCATCGACATTGGTGCGGTTCTGGATGCCGTATGTCAGGCCCGACATGTGGGTGAGCAGGTCCACCATGCGCATCGGGCTGGCGGCGGCGCGCACAGGGAAGAACGGCGCATCGCCGCCCCCGCCGGTGTAGACGCCAAGCCCGGCAAATTCGGGGATCACCTTGGCGACTGGGTCATCCAGCGCGACTTTGCCTTCTTCCAGCAGCATCATGAAGGCCATGCTGGTCAGCGGCTTGGTCATCGAGGCGATGCGGAAGATCGCGTCCGCGGCCAACGGCGTGCCATCGGCGCGGGCCTTGCCAAGCGTGACGCGGTGAAACGCTTCGCCATCGCGGGCGATCAGCAGGTCTGCATGGGGGATGAGGCCGGGGGCGAGGTAGCGTTCTTCAAGGAACGCACCGATGCGCGCCAGACGGCTCGCATCGAAGCCGTGTGCTGCGGGATCAGCCAGCTCGATCACCCGAACACCGCCACCGATTGCAGGCCGTGCATCACTTCCACGCCTTCGCTGCTCCACAGCCGCAGGGTTTCGCTGCTGAAGCCATTGGCCATATGATTGGAGCTCGTTTCGAGCAGCCACCAGCCCTCACGCGTTTGCGGCACTTCACCCAGAATGGTCAGCGCCCAGGTGATCGAACTGATCGGCCCCTTGCGCTCCATCGCGCGGGCGGAACCCGGCGGCAATGCATCGCCGATGCCGACAAGTTCGCCTACAGGATCGAGCCCGGCGCGGTCCCGCAGGCGCACCCAGCGGCGGATCGTGCCGTGGGGCGAGCCGCCCGGCGGATCGGCGCGGCGCATGTCCATCCGCGCGGTGAAGGCGGGGGCCATGTCGTTTGCGGTGAGGGGCGGTGACTCTTCGGGAGAAACGAGGCCGTCCAGCACCGCGGCGGCCACTTGGCCGTTGCTTTCCCGGCCAGCGCCGAACAGCCACAGCGTGCGCTGGGCCAGCCCACCATCACACCGCAGCGAGGTTTCGACTTGCGCGACGCTCTTGCCCTGCCGGAGCATGACCACCTCGACTTCGAGATGTTCGCCAACGGGCGCGACAAAGCCGACTTGCGCGGCGCGCAGCGGGGGCAGGTCGGGAAACGCCAGCTTCGCGGCGGAATAGGCAATGAAGGCTGCCGTTCCGCCATACATCGTGCGGCCCTGCATCCAGCCTGCCGCGCCATCGAGCTTGAAGCGCCCTTCGCCCAAGGGTTCCAGCCGGGCGGCCAGAGCGGCGAAGCCCATATCGGCCTCGGCAGGGTCATGCATGGCGGTATCCGGGTGCTCGGCTTCCGGCAAATTGGCATCCTTCCCACGAATCTTGTTATGCATGCGGATTAGGTCATCAGGCGGGAACAGGAAAGCGCTTTGCAGCGCGTGACCCTGCGAAAAAATGCAGCAATTCCGGCAGATTCGTGCCCTTCCGCTACGGCATGCAGGGCTTTGCGGGTACTTGCTGCGAGGCGGGGCTGGCCCTAGTCTGATGGCCACGGAGGTGCTGCCGACACGAGCCGCGCCCATGAGGATGCCATGACTGTTCAAGCCCCTGCTCAAGCCCCCGAATCTACAGGTGCACTTCCCGCAATTCCTTCCGGCTGGCCCGTGCACACGCTGGCCGAAGTGCGTGCGGAACTCTGCGCGCCAGGGATGCCGTTCGAGATGGAAACGGTCACCATACGCGGCGTGCCGACACGGGTATGGAAGCACGCGCTGCCCGATCTGCGCGCCGTCATGGCAGCAGCCCGCACGCATGGCGCGGCGGATTTCCTCGTTTACGGCGAGGAGCGGGTGAGCTTCGATGCGTTCCACCGCGCCGTGGCGGCGCTGATGGCCGCGCTGGCTGCACGCGGGGTGGCCAAGGGCGACCGGGTGGCGCTCGCCATGCGCAATCTGCCGGAATGGCCAGTGGCGTTCATGGCGGTGGCGGCGCTGGGCGCCATCATCGTGCCGCTCAATGCCTGGTGGACCGGCGAGGAGCTGGCCTTTGCGCTAGAAGACAGCGGCGCGGGTCTGCTGATTGCCGATGCCGACCGCTGGGCGCGGATCGCGCCGCACGCGGCGGGCCTGCCACTGCACAACGTGATCGTCTCGCGCGGTAAGGCTGATGGCGCGGAAGCTTTGGAAGACCTGATCGACACGCCTGCGATCTGGCCCTTGCTGCCCGATGCAGAGCTGCCTGATGCGCCAATCGCCAGCGATGATCCGGCGGGCATTTTCTACACCAGCGGCACCACCGGGCGGCCCAAGGGCGCGCTGGGCACGCATCGCAATCTCGTGACGAATATCATGACCAGCGCATGGAGCGGCGCGCAATCGGCGCGGCGGCGCGGGGAAGGGCTGCCCGAGCCCAAGCCGCGCGTCATCCTGCTGGCGGTGCCGTTTTTCCACGCCACCGCCTTTTCCGCCACGCTGATGGGCTCGCTCGCGGGGGGCAGCCGGCTCGTGCTGCTCCACAAGTGGGATACGCTGGAAGCGATGCGCCTGATCCAGCGCGAACGCGTGACCCTGACCGGCGGTGTACCGTTCATCGCCTGGCAGCTGATCGATCATCCCGATCGGCACACGTTCGATCTCTCCAGCCTTGAAGCCATCGCTTATGGCGGCGCGCCATCCGCGCCCGAACTGGTCACGGCAATCTGGCAGACGTTTGGCGCGCTGCCCGGAAACGGCTGGGGCATGACGGAAACGATGGCGACGGTGACGCACCACATGGCAGAGGACTATCTCAACCGGCCTTCCAGTTGCGGGCCGGCCGCGCCGGTTGCCAGCCTTGAGATCCGCGCCGACGACGGTGTGACCGTGCTGCCCCCTGGTACGGTGGGCGAGCTGTGGGCCAGCGGCCCGATGATCGTGGCGGGCTACTGGAACCGGCCCGAGGCGACCGCGCAGACGTTCGTGGAAGGCTGGGTGCGCACCGGCGATCTGGCGAAGCTGGATGAAGAAGGCTTCTGCACCATCGTCGACCGCGCCAAGGACGTGATTATCCGGGGCGGCGAGAACATCTATTCGATCGAGGTCGAGAACGTTCTCTACGAACATCCCGCCGTCACTGATGCCGCGCTGGTGGGCGTGCCGCACCGCACTCTGGGCGAAGAACCTGCGGCCGTTGTCACGCTCGCGCCCGGAGCAGAGGCAAGCGAAGAGGAACTGCGCGCCTTCGTCGCGGCGCGGCTGGCGGGCTTCAAGGTGCCGGTGCGCATCGCCTTCAGCAAGACGACCTTGCCGCGCAACGCCAACGGCAAGATCCTCAAGGG
>JAIXYF010000480.1 GCA_027490345.1 Novosphingobium sp. | reverse complement strand
GTGCCATCAGCGCTTCGGTGCGCTCGCGCAGCGCGCCTGCGGCATCGCCAAACAGCGCGATGGGCGATTTGCCGATGGCAGCCGCCAGATTGGGCATCACGCGCACGATGGCGGCAGCGCCGGGAAACAGGCCGCGCAAAGTGGCAAGATCAACCCCGGCCAGGATCGAGAGTACCAACGTGCCCGCGCCGACATGCGGTGCGAAGGCCGGGGCAGAAGCGGCCAATTGCTGCGGCTTGAAGCCCAGCAGCACGACGTCGGCAGGCTCTGCTCCGGCAGCAGGCGGCTGGCGCAGCAGGGCCACTCCGACAGGCGCTTGTTCAAGCAGCGGATCGACCACAGTGAACGCCCCCGGATCGAACCCGGCGGCCAGCCAGCCGGCCAGCATCGCGCCGCCCATGTTGCCGCAGCCAAACTGAAGGAGAGTGAAAGTCATCGCAGCCACCTTCCGGTCTCAGGCTTCGCCCGCCGCGTCGATCAGCGCGCTGGCCAAGGCTTCGGCGGGACTCTTGTCGCCCCACAACAGGAACTGGAAGGCCGGATAGAACCGGTCACATTCATCCACCGCAGCCTCGATCGCGGTCTGCGCCTGCACCAGGCTGAGCAGGCCATCATCACCCAGCATCAAGCCATGGCGATAGAGCAGGACCGAGCCATTGGACCAAATATCGAAATGACCGAGCCAGACCTGCTCGTTGATCAGGGCCATGATCTCGAACATCGCGGCGCGCCGATCATCGGCCACGCGGATATCGGGGAGGCACAGGATCTGGAGCACATGGTCTTCGCTGCGCCAGATGCAGCGCAGCTGGTAGTTTGCCCAACTGCCTTGAATTTCGCCGTGAATCTCGTCATCCGAGACGAATTCGCAGGGCCAGCCGCGCGCTTCGAACAGCGAGGCAAGCATATCGACCGGCGCCGCATCGTCGCGTTCGCTGTCTTCATGGCCGGTGCGCATCGGGTGTTCCTTGAGGACCCGGGCTGGGTCTGGTGCAGCCATCGCGGAGCAGGCGCGCGGCGGCAATCGAGCGATGCTGCGGGGCTGGGCAAAACTCGACTAGCCTGTTCATAAGCTGTGGAGAAGCTGGGGAAGCATTTCCCCGCCCCGCCTACTTCACCGCCAGCCCATCAACAGCCTGACCTGCCGGACTGGTCCATTCAAAGCCGCTGACACCATCCTTGCGCAATTGGCCAAGGAAGCCTTGTGCTTGCGCGCTGCTCTCGAACGGCCCTGTCAGCAAACGATAATTGCTCCGCCAGGGGGTGATATAGGGCTTGCGGCCGCGCAGCGCCGATGCCTCGCGCAGCAAGCGCTGCCATTCCTTGCCCATGGCCACGCGGTTTGCGCCGGTCAGCACTTGCACCCAGATGCGGCTGGCGTGCGCCGGTTCGGACTTGGCCTTGCCCTTGGCCTTTGCGCCATCGGGCGGGCACTGCGCGTCCCCGGCCTTGGCCTTCGCGGTGGACCTGGCTTTACCAGAGCCTTTGAAATCCGCGGCCCTGCCCTTTGCAGACTTGCCCTTTGCGGATCCGTCGGCGCAATCGGCGGCGAGCGCCAGTTTGTCCTTGGCAGACTTTCCGGCAGCCTCCCTTACGAGCTTGTCGGTGCCGAGCTTGTCCCTTCCGAGCTTATCAGTGCCCGGGCGCGTCACTGCGGGCCCAGTTGCATCCTCGTCGCTGGTGCGCGAAACCGCGACGGGGCCATCGGGGCGTTCGCCGCGATCGCGCGCCACATTTCTGCCCTTCTGTTCTCTTGCCGCCCGGTCCTTGGCCCGCGCCGCTTCACGCAAGGCCTCGATCCGCGCGAGGTCGACTGCTTCGGTGGTCGCGGCCGCTTCCTGCTCGGGCGGCTTGAAGCCATCGAATATGCTGCGGAAATCAGCAGGCGCTGCCACAGCTGCGGTAGCTGCGGCGATGGGCAGAGACGCATCGCCCCCAGGGCCCGCGACAGTCGAAGTCGCCGCCGCTGCTGGCTGCTCGGCCGCAGGAGGCAGCGCGCCCGGCGCTGGGCTGGCCGAGGCGATTGCGGCAACCTGCATGGGCGCAGGCGCAGGCGCGGCAAGCATGGGCGGCAGCGCTGCGGGCGCCGATGCGCCAGATGGAGCGACAGCAGGCGGTGCTGCCAACGGAGGCGCAGGCACTGTGGGCGCGGGCACTGTGGGCGCGGGCACTGTGGGCGCGGGCACCGCTGCGCGCGGCACCGGCGGCGGCGCCAGCGGCGTGCCGGGCGGCACATCAAGCTTTGATAGCACGGCCGGCCTCAGCGGCTGGACTGGCGAAGCGGCGGGCGCTTGCACAGGAGCCGGGGCGGCACTGGCCATGCGTGCGCCCGGCTGAAGGCCCCACGGCGCGCTGACGGCCGGCGCGGTCTGGGTCGGCGCAGCCTGGGTCTGCGCAGAAGCGGCCGCCTGATTGGCTGGAGCCGCTGCAGCAAGCGCGGCCTGGCGGCGCTCTTCCCTGCCCGGCCTGCGGCGCTTGGCGCGCGAATCGGCAGCCTCGCGCCCGCGCGCGCCCAGAGCCTCACCTTGCGGCACGAGCCCTGCATCGACTCGCGGCGCGCGCGGATGGGCCAGCGCATATTGCACGATCTGCGGATCATCCCGCCCGATGTCAGCCGCGCGCGGAAAACGGCCAAGATTGGCAGCGGCGGCCTGCTGCGCCGGGGTCAGGCGCGGCATGTAACGCAAGTAGGGCGAGATCGCGGCGGCCAGATCTGCAGGCATCGTTGCGCGGGCAATGCCTTCGGCCTCGTCGCTTTGCCCGGCAATCGCCATGATGAACGTGCGCACCCGCCAAGCACCGCGATCGCGCCGTTCGAGCAGCGGCTGGATGACCAGTTCGGCGCCGCGCCGGTCTCCTGCAATCACGAGGCTAAGCGCATAGCGGCGGCTGGCCTCGTCGTTCTGGGTGCCGGCAAGGGCCAGCTGATACTGGCGCTGCGCTGCGGCATTATCCCCGACCAGATCATAGGCCAGCCCTCGCTCGGTGGCCATCTCAGCGGGGCTGAATGCGGCCTGTTCGGCCAGTTCGAACCAGCGGATCGCCTCGAACGGCTGGTTCGATCGCAGCATGGCGATGGCGATGCGCGCGCGCACCCCGCCATTGCCCGGTGAAACCTGTTCGGCGCGGGTGAGGAACCCGGTCGCCGCATCGGTATCGCCCAGATCAAGCGCCGCCCCACCGGCATCGAGCAGCGCAATCATGTCACGCGGATCGCGCGCCAGCCGGGCCAGCGCGGCATTCAGCTGGCGCGTGGGGCTGGGCGTGGTGGACTGGACGACTGGCACCGCCGTCGTCACGGCCGGAGCCGCGCCATCAAACGCCGAGGCTGCCTGCGGGGCGGCTTGAGCAGGTGCGCCAAGCGCCAGCACGGCAGCAACGACAGGACTGGCAACGAGGCGGGAAGCATGCTGCCGGAGCCCGGAGCAAAGGAAACGGCGGATCATGGGGCCGACCTTATCGCGGCAGGAAGGAACACGCAAAGCCGGGAACCGGCAAAACGCAGCCTGCGCGGGATAAAGCAGCGCAAACCGGCATCATCATGCCGGACTGCGCTGCCCTGCGCAAAACCCTTGCGCCGGGCCGTGCGGCTTTACTGGTTGTTCTGCCGCCCGAGGAAACGCGGAATGTTGAGCGCGCTGCCATCTTCGGGTTCGCCATCGTCGTCGCCAACCCGGCCGCCCCCGCGAGAGAGGTTTGCCATACGCTCGAACAGCGTGCTGCCCGGGGCGCTGCGCGGCGGCTCACCGGGGGCAGGCTGCGCGCGGCCAAAGCGCGGCGGAACCGGCTCTTCGTCACCAAACCCCAGCGCCAGTTCACCCGGTTCAGCTGCTGGCGGCGGCCCACCCTGGGCTTCCGATAGATCGAGCGTGAGATCTAGCGGCTCTTCAGTAGGCGCAGCCGCTTCAGGCACACCTGCTTCGGGCTGCGCCATCGGCGCGGGAACATAGCCGGGAGGGGGATCGAACGCAGCCGGTGCGGCGTTCATCGGCTGCGGCTCTGGATCGGGCGCCGGAGTCGGTGCCGGTTCGGCAGCCACAGCGCGGGCCAGCCCGCCGGGGAACGCCGGGCCGCGCGCCCCGCTCAGCAAGGCCGAAGGGCGCGCTGCCGCCTCGGCCATTTCGCCGGTCTGCTCGATGCCCGTGGCGACAACCGAAACGCGGATCTTGCCGTCAAGGTTGGGATTGAACGCGCTGCCCCAAATGATGTTCGCGTTGGGATCGACGAGTTCGCGGATATGATTCGCCGCTTCGTCCACTTCGAGCAGCTTCATATCGTCGCCGCCGATGATCGAGATGATCACGCCCTTGGCGCCCTGCATCGAGACGCCATCGAGCAGCGGGTTGGCAATGGCGCGTTCCGCCGCTTCGAGCGCGCGGTTCGGGCCTTCGCCTTCGCCAGTGCCCATCATCGCCTTGCCCATTTCGCCCATGACCGAACGCACGTCGGCAAAGTCGAGGTTGATCAGGCCCGGATTGACGATCAGGTCGGTGATCGAGCGGACGCCCTGCTGCAGCACTTCATCGGCCAGCTGGAAGGCTTCCTTGAACGTGGTCTCCGCCTTGGCGACGAGGAACAGGTTCTGGTTCGGAATGACGATCAGCGTATCGACGTGCTTCTGCAGCTCGGCAATGCCGCTTTCCGCCGCGCGCATCCGGCGCGTGCCTTCAAACAGGAACGGCTTGGTGACAACGCCCACCGTCAGCACGCCCTTGCGGCGTGCGGCTTCCGCGATGACCGGCGCGGCGCCAGTGCCGGTACCGCCGCCCATGCCGGCCGCGATGAAGCACATG
>JAIXYF010000122.1 GCA_027490345.1 Novosphingobium sp. | reverse complement strand
TGCCGCGAGGATCACATCCCCGAACCCGGCGACTTCTACACCTACGAAGTCGCCCACCTCTCCTATGTCGTCGTGCGGCAGGAAGACGGCAGCGTGAAGGGCTTCGTCAATTCGTGCCTCCACCGCGCGACCAAGTTCAAGCGCGGCGAAGGCATCGGCTCGGGCCAGGATCTGCGCTGCCCCTACCACGGCTGGACCTGGAGCAACGATGGGGTGCTGAAGGCTGTGCCTTGCGCGTGGGATTTCGCGCATGTCGATCCTGCGAAGACCAACCTGCCCGAAGTGCGCATCGGCCACTGGGGCGGCTTCGTGTTCATCAATCCTTCGCCAGCAGGGCCAAGCCTCGAAGAATTCCTCGCCCCCCTGCCCGAACACTTCAAGGACTGGGACATCGCGAACCGCCATGTCTCGGTGCATGTGGCAAAGGAGCTGCCCTGCAACTGGAAGACCGCGCAGGAAGCGTTCCTCGAATCCTACCACGTGCTCGAAACACATCCGCAGCTGCTCAAGGGCGTGGGCGACGCCAACGTGCAATATGATTGCCATTCGGACCACGTGACCCGGTTCTACGCAGCGAGCGGGGTCAATTCCCCCCACCTCGCCCAGCCGCTGAGCGAGGAAGAACTGCTCGCCACCATGATCCTCGGCGATGCAGACTCGCGCGGGGACGCACTCGCCGTCCCGCCGGGCGAAACCGCGCGCACTGTAATGGCCCGCCACTTGCGCGGCGCGCTGGGCGCACAATACGGCGCCGATCTCTCCGCTGTTTCCGATAGCGAGATGATCGACACCATCGAATACCACGTGTTCCCCAACATGGTGCTGTTCCCCGGCCTCTCGCTGCCGATGGTCTATCGCTTCCGCCCGATCGGCAGCGATCCGGAACGCACGCTGTTCGAAATCCTGTTCCTGCGCCCCAACCCGGCTGGTGGCCCCGCGCCCGAACCGCCCGAACCCTATCACGTAGCGGAGCGCGAGAGCTATTCCTCGGCCCCCGGCTTCGATGCGGCCATGGGCCATGTCTACGATCAGGATACCGACAACTTGCGCGCCCAGCAGCAGGGCTTCCGCGCCAGCGCCACCGGCGTCCAGCAACTCGGCGCTTATCAGGAAACGCGCATCCGCCATTTCCAGATGGTGATCGACAAGTACCTCGGAGCACAATGATGGCCGGCGCCTTCGACCTCGAAGCGGAAGTGCGCGATCTGGCGGCCCGGCGCGATATCAACGATTGCCTGTGCCGCTACATGCGCGGGCAGGACCGGCTCGATCCTGTGCTGCACCGCAGTGCCTTCCACGATGATGCATGGGTAGACTGCGGCCTGATGAATGGCAGCGCGGACGAGTTCGTCGCCTTCGCGCAAGGCTTCCTCGGCGATATCGAGGGCAGCCAGCACATCATCGGGCAGGTGCAACTCACCGTGAACGGCGATGCCGCCTCGGGCGAGGTCTACTTCTTCGCCTGGCATCGCCTGAGCGAAGAGGGCGTCCCCACCGACCTCCTCGTGGCGGGCCGCTATATTGACGAATACGCCTGCCGGAATGGTGATTGGCGCATCGTGCGCCGCCGCGAGCTGGTCGATTGGGCCAAGAGCACGCCCGCCGCCGACCAGTTCCTGAAAGACAACGCCCTGCCGATGGGCGCGAGGGCCGGCGCCGACTTCAGCGAAACCCGCAACTGGCCGGTTTAAGGACTCCGAACATGCCGCCCATTTCCATCACCCCCGGCCAGACCGGCCCCCACCTGATGCAGGCAGCCTTCATCGTCAAAGATGTCGAGAAGGCTGCCCGCGCATGGATTGCCGCCACCGGCATCGGCCCGTTCTTCCTCGTGCCGCATATCCAGCTCAATGAAGCGCGCTATCGCGGTGCGCTGGTCGACGGGATCGACTTCACCGTTGCCATCGCGCAATCGGGCGGCGTGCAGGTGGAGCTGATCCAGCAGCACTGCGACAACCCCAGCGCCTATCGCGACACCGTGCCCAAGGGCCAAGAAGGCTTCCACCACTTCTGCATCTACACCGATGACTACGACGCGGTGTGCCAACGCTACACCGATCAGGGCTTTGCCGTCGCGGTCGCCGGCCAGTTTGGCGAAATGCGCTTCTGCTACATAGATACCGCCCCCGCACTCGGCTGCATGATGGAAATCGTCGAGCAGGACGAGGCCCAGACCGCCGCCTTCATCCGCATCGCCGAAGGTGCGCAAGGCTGGGACGGCGTGACCGACCCCATCCGCCCCCTCTTCCCCGCCTGACCAAGGAAACCCGCCTCATGTCCGTACCCTGCCCCATCGAAGACCGCTTCGCCATTCAGGACGTGCTGATCGCCTATGCCCACGCGGTCGATACCATCGGCAATATCGAAGGCGTGCTCGATGTGTTCACGCCCGATGCCGTGTTCGATCTTTCCGGCATCGGCCTTGCGCCGGTGAACGGCCATGAGGGCATCCGTGCGTTCTTCACCACTGTCTTCGCCAACATGGCGAACCACGCGCACTACCTCACCAACTTCGCGATCACTGCCTATGCCGGGGATACCGCCTCGATCCGCGCCTATGTGATCGGCATGGGCGTGGGCAAGGACGGCCAGGGCGTGACGGTCAACGGCCGCTACTACTTCGATGTCGTGCGCACCGCCGCTGGCTGGAAGGCCGCGCGCTACACGATGGACTTCCTGATGCCGCTCAGCGGCTCGCTCGAAAACGCCCAGTAACGCCGGAGACCTGCGATGGCCGACTACATCACCATTCCCGATCCCGCCGCCAACTATCCCACCAGCCCAGACGCGGAATTTCCCCGCGCGCGCGGCGATGCGATCACCGGCGAGCGATACACGTCGAAGGACTTCGCGAAGCTCGAATGGGAAAAGATGTGGACCCGCGTCTGGCACCTTGGCGGGCGCGTTTCGCAACTTGAAGAGGCGGGCGATTTCGTCACCCACAATTTCCTGCGCCAGTCGGTGATGATGGTGAAGCAGCACGATGGTTCCATCCGCGCCTTCCACAATGTTTGCCGCCACCGCGGCAACCGGCTGGTCAGCACAGCGGAAGGCGGCGTGAACCAGCACTTCACTTGCCCCTATCACGGCTGGAAATGGGGCATCGATGGCGGTCTGGACTGGGTTCAGGACGAGGAAGACTTTGCGGAAGGTTCGCCCTGCGGCAAGCTCAGGCTGAAGGAAGTTCCCTGCGAGAGCTGGGGCGGCTTCATCTTCTACAGCTTCGATCCCAACGCGGTGCCGCTGCTCGAATACCTCCACCCCATCCCCACGCTGCTGGCGGGGCGCGATCTGGCTTCTTGGAAGCGCGTCGTGTGGCGCACGCTGCGCGTCAACACCAACTGGAAGTTCGCCTCCGACAACTTCAACGAGGCCTATCACATCCCGGCGGTGCATCCGCAGTTCGAAGGCATGATCGACGATCACTACTCGACCACCGTGTTCGAAATGTACCCCAGCGGGCACAACCGCATGATCGAGAAGCTCCAGCCCTCCAGCCGCTATCCCGATGCGCAGCAAGTGAAGCCGCTGTGGGCGGATGTGCTGAAGGAATGGGGCCTCGACCCCGCCGAGTTCGAGGGCCGTGCGCAGGAAGGGCGGATTGCCTTGCAGCAAGCGCGGCGCAAGCTTGGCCCGGCGCGGGGGTTCGTGCACTTCGACACGCTGAGCGATGCCGAGCTGACTGACCAGTTCCACCACACCTGCTTTCCCAATCTGACCCTGACCGGCACGCCCGAAGGCCTCCACGTGTTCCGCACAGAACCCGATATGGAAGACCCAAACTGGTCGACCTTCGATTACTGGTATCTCTCACCCGAAGTGAAAGGGCAGGAGATCCCGACGCTATATGGCATGCGCCCGTGGGCCGATACGGAGCACCAAACCGGCGAATTCGCGGCCTATCAGGCCGAAATCAAGCAGGGCGATTTCCTGATTCAGGATCTTGAGGTGGCGGTCACCCAGCAACAGGGCCTGCACTCGCTCGGCTTCGATAAGGCCCATCTCGCGGGGCAGGAAACCCGCGTCCATCGCTTCCACGAAGTGCTCAACGACTACATCGCAGGGCGGCGCTGACAAGCGCCGCCTCAGGCCTGTGCAGGCTGTCCGACCCGGCAAGCGGGCGTGACCAAGGAGGAGGATGACGATGATCCCACGCAAAGGCAGCGCCGCGACCCTGCCCCGGTCAACGGCCGGAGCAGTTGCCCAGCCCAAAGCAGAGGCCCAGCCCCGCGCGGCGGCAACCATCACTCCACTGCCGGTTGGCCGCGCCGCGCGCACGCCTGTCTTCCCGGTCGCCACGATCGACAGCGTGCGCATTACTTGCCCGCAGGATGTGCACTGCGCGGCTGAGGCGCTCCACGCCCTCGCGCTCGCGCACGGCCTGCGTGCCGCGCCTGCGCACAACATTGCCGACAAGCGCACCCCCATCGATGCCGAGGGCAACATTCTCGCGCGGGATGTGTTCGGCTGGACCGATGCCAAGGCATGGTGGCGCAATTCGCGCATCGCGCTCGATTCCCCCATCGCTTCGGCCTGCCGCTTTGAAAGCGAGCCGTTCTGGGTGAATGCGGATGGCTTTCGCACCCGCCAGCCCAACCACTATCTTGCCGCGATAGACCTTGCCAATTTCGCCGCGCGCGCAATGACCCGTGCAGCCATCGTGGTGCCGGTCCACCTGCCGTTCGGCCAGATCGGCGCAGTCAGCTTCAATCCGCTCGAACCCGACGTTACCGATCTGGAAGACCTGTACGTGCGGCAGGGCGATGCCTTGGGCACATATGCCCGCACCTTCATTGCGAGCTATGTCCACGCCATGGGTTCGGTTCAGGCGCTGCCCCCCGGCACCCGCCTGTCCAAGCGCGAAGTGGAATGCCTGCGCTGGGCCGCGATCGGCAAGACCGACATCGAAATCAGCATGATCATGAGCCGCAGCCGCGCCACGGTCCGCTTCCACATCTACAACGCCTCGGTCAAGCTCAACGCCGTCAACCGCAGCCAGACCGTGTTCAAGGCGGCGCAGCTTGGCTATATCTCCCTGAATACCTGAATACCTGAATACCTGAATACCTGAACACCAGAGCCGCTGGCCGCCGCGCCTGCAGCCACTGGCAGCACTAAGCTGCGCACAAAAAAGACGCCGGAGGTTTCCCCCCGGCGCCCGTTTCGAACCGGCCCGATGCGCAAGGCACCGGAGCCGGTTCCCCCCCCCTAATCGATCAGAACTTGAAGCCCGCCGCGATGCCGTAGCGGCGCGGTTCGAGCGTGAACACGTTGGTGAAGTTACCCGAAGACTGGTCGGTCACGTAAAGACCGGTCACCGAGTTGTTGTCGGTGATGTTCTGGATGAAGCCGCGGATGAACCACTTCTTGTCCGGACCATCGAGCTGAACCTGGGCATTGAGCTGGGTGAACGCCGGGATCTCATCGATCACGCCGTTGAAGATCGTGCCGTTGGCCCCGCCAGTGAAGGTCATGTCGAAGCGCGGGGTCAGGGTCAGCGCACCGATCGAGGCGGCATACTGGACACCGGCCGCAAACTTCAGCGTCGGCGCGTTGGGCAGCTCGTTGCCACGGATGTTCACCGGCAGACCCGATGCTTCAACCGTGACGCCCCCAATGCCCGGCGCATTGCCGACCGTGGGTGCCAGCGCCGCCAGCACGGCGCAGATCGAGTAGGCGCCCGAGGAGGCAATGCCGCCGTTAGCGGGGAACTGGGTGGTGCCCTTGAGCCCGGCGCCGCCGGCAACGCCCGGGATCTGCCCGGCGTTGATCAGCTGGTTGGCCGTGTTGACGAAGGCATTCACCCCGGCAACGTTGTTCGAGTTCGAGGCCACCGCGCAGTTTGCCGCGTTGGTGATGTCCTTGATGATCACGGCGTCCTTGCGGCCCGCACCGAAATCGCGCGGGTTCGAAAGGAACTTGTCCTGCGACACTTCGGTGTGAAGGTAGCTGAAGTTCATGTTGATCGTCAGCGGACGGA
>JAIXYF010000262.1 GCA_027490345.1 Novosphingobium sp. | reverse complement strand
GGCTTGCGCTGCGCGCCATTCCGCCCACGCCTCATCATGGCCGATCAGGCGGCTCATAAAAGCGCCACTGCCGCTAGCACCCGCGCATGCACCGCCTCGGGCGTGCCGTCCGCCGCGATCAGCGCGAAGCGCTCGGGTTCCGCGGCGGCATAGCGCAGGAAGGCTGCGGCCACGCGCGCATGATAATCGGCCGGGCGTCCGCCAATCCGGTCAAGCCCGCCTGCATCGCGCTGCGCCACGCGCGCCGCGGCCTCATCAGGATCGAGCGTTAGCAGCACCGTGCAATCGGGCAGGAGCCCGGCGCTGCCAATGCTGTGCAGGGTAAGGATGTCGGCATCTTCCAGCCCGCTGCCGCCGCCCTGATAGGCGCGGCTGCTATCGAGATAGCGATCACACACCACCCAGGCCCCGCGCGCCAGCGCCGGGCGGATCAGCGTTTCCACATGGTCTGCGCGCGCGGCGGCAAACAGCAGCGCTTCAGCGCGTGCGCCGTAGCCCGGTCCATGCAGGTCCAGCAGCAGCGCGCGGATCGCCTCGGCGCCGGGGGTGCCACCCGGCTCGCGCGTGGTGATCACCTCCAGCCCGCGCGCGCGCAGCGCCTCGGCCAGAAGGCGGCTCTGGGTCGATTTGCCGACCCCTTCCCCGCCCTCGAACACGATGAAGCGCCCGCTCATCTGCGTGCCTTTCATTGGCCGATCATCGCCAGCAGGCCATTGCGCAGCCGCGCCAGCGCGCCCGCCTGTGGCACATCGGCGCCCGCCACCAGCGGCAGCCTGGTCTCGCCCTTGCCAGGTACGCGCACGATCAGGATGGCCACGCTGTCTCCCTTCGCAATCGGCGCGCGCAGCGGCCCCTTGTAGCGCAGGCTGAGGGTATAACCCGCCCGCTGGCCGCGCGGCAAGGTGAGCGCCAGCGCGTGCGGCGCGACGAGCGGCACCGCGCGCTCCTCCCCGCCCTGCACTTTTGCCGTGCCGATCTGCGCTCCGCTGGCAAACAGCCGGTGCGCCTCGAAGGCCGCGAAGCCCCATTCGAGAAACGCACGGGATTCGCGCGCGCGCACTTTGCCGTTGTCGTAACCGCCCACCACCATCATCAGCCGTCGTCGGTCGCGGATGGCCGAGCCGACCAGCCCGTAGCCAGCCTCATTGGTGAACCCGGTTTTGACCCCGTCAGCGCCGGCCACATGGCCATAAAGCGGATTGTGGTTGGGCTGCTCGACCCCCCTGAAATTCAGGCGCTCGTGCCCATAGAACCGGGCGTAAAGATCAGGATGCCGGGTAATCAGCGCGGTACTGAGCGTCGCCAGATCGGCCGCTGAAACATACGTCGCGCCATCGTCCATCCAGCCATTGGGCGTGTTGTAATGCGTGTCCTTCATGCCAAGCTGCTTGGCCGCTTCGTTCATCAGCACGGTGAAGGCAGGCACATTGCCGGCCACGCCTTCGGCCAGCACAATGCTGCCATCGTTCGCCGAAACCGTGACGATGCCTTCCAGCAGTTCGGCCACCGAAGTATCGCTGCCGTCGGCCAGAAACATCGTGCTGCCCACGCGGTGCCATTGGCGGAAGGCCTCGTGGCTCATGCGGAAACGCTGATCCAGCTTCAGCTTGCCCGCCTTGATCCGTTCGAACGCGACATAGCTTGTCATGATCTTGGTGAGCGAGGCGGGGACAAAGCGGCGATGCGACTCCCGTTCGAACAGGATCTTGCCGCCATTCACGTCGATCAGCAGCGCAATTGGCGCGGTCATCTCGGGCATGGCCAGCGCGTCTGCCCGGGCCGCATCCACCACGGGCGCTGCTGCGCGCACTGGCAAGGCGGCCGCAGCAGCCATCATCACAACCGTCATGATCCTTGTGTGCAAGCGCGGCATTCCTACAGACTAGGCCCATCAGACAGGGACCGCGCCGAACTCGCTATTCGCGCACGATCCGGGCGCTGGCATAGCCTGCAGCGCGCGCCTTCGCCAGTCCGCGCTCTGCCTCATCCCCTGCGGCGAATGGCCCGCTGCGCACGCGCCACAGCGCGCCCGCGCGCACCAGCGATCCGCCCGCTTTGCGCGCCGCAGCCTCGGCGTTGCCGTGCTGCGCAAAGGCGCCGATCTGGACAAAGAACTTCCCTGCGACTGCGGCCGGACGCACCGCAGGCGATGGTGCCGGAACAGAAGCTGGCGCAGCTGAAACCGCCGCCACGACTGGTTCCGGCGCTGGAGTAGGCCGTGGCTCGGGATTGGCGGCAGGCTTTACTGCCGGTTTTGCCATGGCAGCAACGGGCTTCAGGGACGGCTTCGAAGGAGGTTTCGGCAATGGCGGGGGGGCGGCCTGCTTGGCAGCCAACTGGCCGGGCTTCGCGCCCACGTCGCCTGCAACCTTTGCCGGGTTAATCGTCACCGGTAGTTCGCCGACCGGCGGCTCCAGCCCCAGCTTGCGCCGCAATGCGGCCAGCAGGCCTAGCGGCGTATCCATGCGCTGCGGTGCCGCCTGCCCGGTGCGCAGCGCGGCGCGCTCGGTTTCCGGCGGATTCACCCGGCGCACGCGCACCGGCGCTGCAGCTGCTGCAGCCGGGAACCCAAGCTGCGTCCACGCCATCGGCGAAAGCGCCAGCAGCGCAGGCCCGCTCATCGGTCCGCGCTGATCGATGCGCACCACAATCGTGCGCCCGCTATCGAGTGACGTCACCTCGACATAGCTAGGCACCGGCAGCGTGCGGTGTGCGCCGCTGATCCGCGCGGGCGTGGCAGCAGCTTCGCTCGGCACGGCCTTGCCCACCGCATCATAGTTCATCGTATCGGCGGGGGTATAGGTCACTCCGTCCACTTCGAACGGCGCGCCCAGCGTGACCGGATAGTCACCCGCCGGACCCATCGTATCGGGCGCCACCTCTGCAGGGCCGCGGGCATGGGCCATGCCGGAGCCCAGCACTAGGTTCACTGCCGGGCCCATCGCCAGCACCATGGCCAGCGCCAGCACGCCGCAATTCCTGTTAACGGGCAATTTCATCAGCCAGAAGTCCCACCGAGAGGGCGTAGAGATTCGAGCAGTTATAATCGAGGATGACTCGATAATTTCCGGTTAGCAGATAAGCCGTCTGCCCCGGCCCATCGGGTTCGAGCAGGCTGGCCAGCGTATCATCGGCCAGTGTGGGCGCGCGCGGCATCACGCCCAGCGCCTTCCATTCGCGCACCGTCTTCCACTTCGAATGGCGCGCGAACACCTGCGGACAGCGCGGGCTGGCCAGCGCCGTGCGCAGTGCCTGACGGTCCAGCGGCGCGGTCACATCTGCAGCCACGCCCCAGGCCTCGCCCGGCCGCCAGCCCGCATCGCGGAAATAGTTGGCGATAGAAGCCAGCGTATCGCGGCGGCTGGCCCAGATGTCGGCAAACCCGTCACCGTCGCCGTCTTGCGCCACGCGCAGATACACGCTGGGGAGGAACTGCGGATTGCCGAAGGCCCCTGCCCAGCTGCCCACCAGCTTGCTGCGCGGCACGCCTCGGTCCACCATCTTGAGTAGCGCGATGAATTCCTCTGTAAACAGCGCCCGCCGCCGCCCTTCATAGGCCAGCGTGGCCAGCGACCGCGCCAGATCGAAATCGCCGGTATAGGAGCCGTAATTGGTCTCATGGCCCCAGATCGCCAGCACGATGCTGGGCGGCACGCCGAAGCGCTGCTGCACTTGCGCCAGATAATCCGCCGAAGCCGCATATTGCCGCCGTCCGCCGCTGATGCGCGCAGCATCGACATGCGTGCGGCGATAGCCGGCAAAGGCCGGAATGGACGAGGACGTGCCCGGCTGAGCCCGATCGAGCGCAATCACGCGCGGGTTTTCGGTCAACCCGGCCATGACCGAGGTAATCGTCGTCTCGCGCACGCCCTCGGCCCGGGCCTTGGCGGCAAGATACTGGAGATAGCCCTGAAATCCGCCCGCGGTTTGAGCGCCGCTACCCGCCCCGGCATCCTGCGCGAGTGGGCCTTGCGCCCCTGCCGGGCCGGACAGCAGCGCCAGCACCAGCGCAGCAAGCCCAGCCCGCCAGACGGCAAAGGTTCCGGGCGAACGAAATCGGATCGGCAACATCATCACACCCGGGTGTCGCACAACAAGGCCGCGCTGGGAATCCCTCAAGCGACAAAACCTGCGCCAGGCAGCCCCGCGCCTCGCAAAACCGCTTTGCGAGGCGCGTAAGGCCCGCTATCGGCATGCGCTTGCGCGGTATGACGCACGGACAGGTGGCCGAGTGGTTTAAGGCAGCGGTCTTGAAAGCTACCGGAGCTTGTCGGCGGAACGAGTAAATAGGAGTTTGGTTACAAAGGGTTAGCGGCATTGCACGGCTGGGACGATATC
>JAIXYF010000381.1 GCA_027490345.1 Novosphingobium sp. | reverse complement strand
CTGATCTTCGGCTATGACAAAGTGTCGTCCGGGGCCTCTTCAGACATTCAGTATGCCACCAGTCTTGCGCGCAATATGGTGACCAAGTGGGGCATGTCCGACAAGCTCGGGCCGTTGCAGTATGAAGAAGCTCAGGAGGGGTATCTCGGCATGGGCGGGTCGCAACGCACCATGATGTCCGATGAGACCAACAAGCTGATCGACAGTGAAATCCGCATGCTGGTCGATGGCGCTCATGCGCGGGCGACGAACATTCTGAAAGCCCACGAAGACAAGCTTCATCTGCTGGCGCAGGCTCTGCTCGAATACGAGACTCTCAGCGGCGATGACATCCGTGCGCTTATGGAGAACGGGCAGCTAGACCGGCCGGAAGCGCCAAATGGTCCGGCGCGAACTGCAACTTCGCAGGGAACGACCGTGCCGCGCGCCGGTCGCCGATTTAGTGAGTCGGGCGACCCGCAACCTGCGGGTGCCTGAACGCAGGCTGTTTGCCTCGATGGGAATTGCCAGCGAGGCGATTGTCATCCGGATCCATGGTGGTCCGGAAGACATGCGACTTCGGGTTGTGATGCCAGCCTTGCCCGGCCCATGCGAACTTCTGGTTCGCCAAGGGGCTGCTTCTGTCAATTTTCATGATACCTATGTTCGCTCCGGTTCCTATCGAACGCTCCCATTACCGGGAATCTATGGCCCATGCCGCCACACTCGCACCAACGGTGTCGCCCAAAACCTCTGATCCTGCCATGCCCCAACCTATTCTGACTTACCGCTGCGGCAGGATATACCTTGCAAGCGCGCGTGGCCCTCGCAAGATGGACGGCCGTGCCTGTTGCATTGCGGCTCTCGCGTGGAGCCTGATTCCGACTGAGCAGGCGAAACTTTACCCTGAATTAACCTTGCGGGTGCAGGGCTACTGACCTGCCGACCTTGATCGGCAACTGTTCAAGTGCCTTGCACAAGTCAGTGAAGGGGAGGCTGCGGACATGCTGGGCCCGCGCGCAGAATTTGCGCTTGCCGCAAATGGCACGTTTGGCCGCGCACGCACAAGGATGGCGCGCGTGGATGACCCGCTGATGCTTCCCCTGCCTGCATCGCCGCAAGCCTCCCGCCCCTCCCATCTTATAAGCGTCGATGTCCCAGAGGATGACGAAGCTTCCGTGTGGCAGCTTTTCCTGCAGTGTGTGGAGCGGCGCACACGCACCCCGGATCTTGCGGAGAATGTGGGCACAGCCGCTTGGTTCCGGGGACTTGGCGCTCTCATTATCCTGATTCTGCTGGCGACTGTGTTCTGGCCGCGCTTTGCTCCGTTGGAAGCCGCTTCACTCGTTGCGCTCGATGAAGCGGCGCAGCGCGAGTATCGCGCGCAGGCGCTCCGCTCTGCCACCGAAGGTGCCGCACAGGGCCGACACTTTTCGGCAGGTGAGGCCGTCAGGCGTTTGCCCGCAGCGCCTGAGCGACCCGTTATTCAGCTGGCTGCTACAATTGGCGAGAACGACAGTTTGGCGCGCATGCTTCAGCGTGCGGGTGTTGGCGGAAGCGATGCAGGACAAGTGGCGAGCATGGTGGCCAGCGCGATGCCCCTATCGGACATTGCCCCTGGCACCCGATTTGCCATTACTTTGGGTGCGCGCAGCAGTCCGTCCGACGTGCGGCCGCTGAGTGCACTGACTTTCCGCCCGCGCTTCGATCTCGCACTAGCGATCAACCGGCAAGGAGGCGGCCTCGCGCTTGCCCGGCAGCCGATCGCTGTCAATGTCACATCCGTGCGCGTTCAGGGCCTTGTGGGTGCCAGCCTATATCGTTCGGCGCGCGCAGCAGGGGCCTCGCCCAGCGCAGTGCAGGACTATCTCCGAGCCATCGACAGGGCTGTCCCTTTCGATGAGATCTCGCCTACCGATTCCTTCGATATGGTTGTGTCCTACAAGCGTTCCGCTGATGGCGCGGGCGAGGCTGGCGATCTTCTCTATGCAAGCATGCTTCGCTCTGGCCAGCCGCGAGCCCAATTGCTGCGCTGGGGTGCGGATGGCGCCTTTACATCACTGGCTGATCTTACAGGGTTTGGGCAATCCGATGCAGGTCTGTTCGGTGCGCCTGTTGCGGGCCACATGACATCTGGCTTCGGCCTGCGCCGGCATCCAATTCTGGGCTATGTCCGCATGCACTCGGGCATCGACTATGGGGCTGCGTGGGGCTCACCGATTTATGCCGTCACGGATGGCCGCGTTGATTACGCCGGTTGGCATGGCGGACACGGCAACTATGTGCGGCTGAATCATGGCGGCAGCATCTCGACCGGATACGCTCACATGAGCCGGATCGCTGTGACATCTGGCATGACGGTCAGACGCGGACAGGTGATCGGTTATGTCGGCTCCACTGGTCTTTCGACCGGCGCCCATCTCCACTATGAGGTGTATCGGGGCGGGCAGACCGTGAACCCCCTGTCGGTACGGATGGCGCAGCGTCAGGCAGTTGTAGATCCCAAGCAGATCGCCGCTTTCAAGGCGCGCCTCAGTGCCTTGATGGCAGTGCGGCCGGGTGCTGTCGCCGGCTCTGCACGCTAGGCTTGAGCCTACCCATTATCGCTTCGCTGCTGCCCATTCTGCTTTCTGGGGCGGTGTCAAGCCGCTGAAACCATGGATTCAAGCGCCGAGGTATTCTGGATTTTCGGAACGCACGCCTCTGGCGCCACACTGGACCTGAGCCCGTGTTCCCGTGTCCGGGCGCACGATGTGCGGTCTGGTTGCCCAAAAGGGCTTAAGAGCTTAGACTGGGCTACATGTCTGCCGGATACCCCAACATTCGCCTTCGCCGCACACGCACTGCAGCGTGGAGCCGCGCCCTCCACCGTGAAGTGCTTGTCACACCGGCCGATCTGATCTGGCCGCTTTTCGTGACCGAGGGACAGGGCGTAGAGGATCCGATTGCCTCCCTGCCCGGTGTTGCACGCTGGTCAGTTGATCTTGTGGCGCAGCGCGCCCGGGAAGCCGCTGCTGCCGGCATTCCGTGCATTGCGTTGTTTCCCAACACCCAGCCGGATCGGCGGAGCGAGGATGGGGCCGAGGCTCTCAATCCCGACAACCTGATGTGCCGAGCGATCAAGGCCATCAAGGATACTTGCGGGGATTCGCTGGGTGTTCTGACCGACGTGGCGTTGGATCCCTATACCAGCCATGGACAGGATGGTCTGATCGATGAGAAAGGCTACGTCCTCAACGATGCCACAGTCGATATGCTGGTGGGGCAAAGCTTGAACCAGGCTGCGGCCGGTGCTGACATCATTGCGCCTTCCGACATGATGGATGGCCGCATCGGCGCGATTCGCCAGGCGCTGGAAGAAGCAGGCCACATCAATGTCCAGATCATGGCCTATGCCGCGAAATATGCCTCGGCTTTTTATGGCCCGTTTCGAGATGCCGTGGGTTCTCGCGGGCTGCTCAAGGGCAACAAGAAGACCTACCAGATGGATCCCGGCAATGCGGAAGAAGCACTGCGCGAGGTCGAACTGGATATTGCCGAAGGGGCTGACAGCGTCATGGTCAAGCCTGGCTTGCCCTATCTTGATATCGCGCTGCGCGTGAAACAGACATTCCAGGTTCCGGTCTTTGCTTATCAGGTGAGCGGCGAATATGCGATGATCGAGGCCGCAGTCGCTGCCGGAGCAGGCGACCGCGATGCACTGGTGCTGGAAACGCTGCTGGCTTTCAAGCGCGCTGGTTGTTCCGGCGTTCTGACTTATCATGCGCTTCATGCTGCACGCCTGATGGGCGCTTGAAGGCCGCATGATCGAAACCGAGCGGCTGATTCTGCGCCCATGGCGCGATACCGACCGTGAGCCATTCTGGGCAATGGCTTGCGACCCTCAGGTGATGGCCTATCTCCCGCCGCTCACACGTGATGAGAGCGATGCGGCAGTTAACCGGATGATGGCGGTCGAGCGGGAGCATGGCCACGTATTCTGGGCACTTGAGCGCAAGGCCGAGGGCGACTTCATTGGATTTTGTGGGATCCTTCCACCCCGATCGCCCATCTTCGAGTATGAAATCGGTTGGCGGCTGGCGCACCATGCCTGGGGGCAGGGACTGGCGCGCGAAGCTGCGCAAGCCTCGCTTGCATGGGCTTGGGCACACCTTCCTGTCCCCGCCATCATGGCGATCACCAATCTTGCGAATACACGCAGTTGGCGGCTGATGGAGCGCCTTGGCATGGAGCGTTATCCAAACGAGGATTTCGATCACCCGGAACTTGCCGAGGGCGACCCCCTCCGCCCGCATATTCTCTACCGCATCCAGCGGCCTCAGCCTTAGGTTATTTCTTGAGGGGAACGACGTGCATCCCGATGTAACAATTGCAGCGATTCACGGCAAAGCGCCGCGCATTCATCCCAGTGCCTTCATCGCCCCGGGCTGCCGCATCATTGGTGATGTCGAGATCGGTCCGGAGGCCTCGGTCTGGTATAATTGCGTGATCCGCGGTGATGTTAACCGCATCGTGATCGGTGCGCGCAGCAATATCCAGGATGGCACGGTGATCCATTGCGATAGCCCCGATCCGCGTCATCCGCAGGGTTTTCCGACACTGATTGGCGAAGATGTCCTCGTTGGTCACATGGTCATGCTGCATGGATGCAAGCTTGAAGACCGTGCCTTTGTCGGTCTGGGCGCGGTCGTGATGAACGGTGCAGTGATCGAGGGCGATGGCATGCTGGCCGCAGGCGCACTGCTCACGCCCGGCAAACGTATCGCCGCGCGGCAACTATGGGGCGGGCGCCCTGCTGCCTACATGCGCGATCTGACCGACACCGCACTTTTCGAAATGCAGCTGGGCGTGGCGCACTATGTTGCCAACGCTCGCGTTCATCATGAGGCTCTCGCAGCCGATGGCGCGCCCTAGATCGAATCTTCCATCAGCCACGGACTTGCGCTCGTTCGCCAATGCAGATGGGGGGCTGGTGGCGTGGGTCACACCCGGTGCGCGCACCGAAGGCATCGACCTTTCCACTGGACGCGTGCTTGTGAAAGTGTGGACCAACCCGGAGAGCGGCAAAGCGACGGCCGCAGTGGTCGACATGCTGGGGCGGGTGCTGGGCGTTCCATCCTCCCGGATCACCTTGTTGCGCGGCGCAACTTCGCGCGAGAAGCTGTTCAGGCTTCCGCCGGAAACTTGAAGGCGAACACGGCCATGGCGGCCGCAACAGCCGCCGCGATCCACAGGCAGCTGTTCGGAAGCTGTTGCTGGAGGAAGGCGCCAAGAACGGCGCCGCACAGCAGTCCGGCCCATAAGTTGCCCCACACGCCCCAGCCCGGCTCTGCCTTGCCTGCCAGCAATAGTGCGCATCCTTGGCCGAGACGGACGAGGGCGCCTGTCATGTAAGTGACGCCAACCGACACTTCACCGCCGCGCTGGAAAGTGTTGTTGAGCGCGCCCATCGCCAGCACGAGGGCTAAAACCATGGCATGCCCTGCCGCTAGGGCCCGGGCTAGAGCGCTGGCGACAAGGAGTACCGAGACAAGCGCAAGCACAGCGGGCTTTCGGTGCCTTCCTGCACGCAGGGCGATCAGCGCACCGCCGATCACCCCTGCAAGAAAGCCAAGGATCAAGCCGGCGGGGACCAGAGCTTCCGCCGGGTGAATGGCCAGCGCTACTCCAAGCCTGGTGGAGTTTCCGGACATGAAGGAGACAAAGTAGCCGTTGGCCGAGAGAAACCCGATGGCATCGACCCAACCAGCTAGCCCAGCGAGGGCAAGCGCAAGATACCGACGGGGGAGATCAAGCTGGATCATGGTCTTTGGTGTAGACCGCTGGCCCGGAGCGGTAAATCAACCCCTTGCCATGTTCAGGGCCATACGTTCCAGCACACCCGCCAAGGCATCGGCGATTTCCCGGTCTGCCGGTGCAACATCGGCAATCGCCCGGCGCATCGCCTCCGCCCACTGGGCTGCAGTTTCGCGGCCTATGGCATAGGGCCCGTGCAGACTGACCATGCATTTGCCCGGATTGGCTTCCCACCAGTCCCGTGGCCCTCCGCTCCAGCCTGCCAGGAACTGTGTAAGAGACTCTCGCATGGGCCCAAGGTCCGGCGCGTGCATGGCCCTGAGCACACCATAGGCGGGGTCGGTCTCCATGAGATCATAGAAGCGATCTGTGATCTGGCGGAGCACAGCCATCCCGCCGATGCGGGCATAGGGGCTGGCGGAGGCAGTTGCGGTTATCGTAGCCAAGGAAAAGGCACTCCAAAGGACTATCGGGCACCCCGGAAACTGCCTGCTGATGCGCCTGTCCGCCTTGACCAGGATCAAGTTACCAGTGCGCGCAATGCCTCTAGCCGGTCAGCTTCATGGGCCGGCTTGTCCTGTCGGATGCGGCTGATGCGGGGGAACCGCATTGCGACCCCCGACTTGTGGCGCTTGCTGGCGTGAACCGAATCGAACGCCACCTCGAACACCAGACTCTTGTCCGTTTCACGCACCGGACCGAACTTGGCGACGGTGTTCTGGCGCACGTGCCGGTCGAGCCACTTCAGCTCTTCGTCGGTAAAGCCGAAATAGGCCTTGCCGACGGGCAGCAACTCCGCCCCTGCATCGGGATCGCCGTCCCAGCAGCCGAACGTGAAATCGGAATAGAAGGAGGAGCGTTTGCCCGAACCGCGCTGTGCGTACATCAGCACGCAATCGACCAACAGCGGCGCGCGCTTCCACTTGTACCACAGGCCTGCGCGCCGCCCCGCCACATAAGGCGAGGCACGGTCCTTGAGCATCACGCCTTCAATGGCGGCATCGCGCGCGCCTGCGCGGATTTCGGCGAGGGCGTCCATGTCAGCGGCAGCGATGGTTTCCGAAAGATCGAAGCGCTGCGGATCGAGCCGGGGCATCAGCGCTTCAAGCCGCGCGCGGCGCGCGGTCCAGGGCTGCTCGCGCAAGTCCTCGCCGCCCTCGATCAGCACATCGTAGAGCCGCACGAAGGCAGGGGCTTCGGCCAGCATGGCTTTGGAGACAGTCTTGCGGCCAAGCCTCTGCTGCAAGGCGTTGAAGCTGGCCGCGCCGCCTGCCTCCCCGCCTTGCTGGTTGCCGCGCACCAGCAATTCGCCATCGAGCACCGCCGGGAAAGGCAGCGCACCGGCGATCTCGGGAAAGCTGGCGGAAATCTCGTCACCCCCGCGCGAATAGACCCGCGTCTCGCCGTTCACATGCACGAGCTGCACGCGGATGCCGTCCCATTTCCACTCTGCCACATAGTCTTCGAGGCTGATCGCCTCGTCCTCCAGCGGATGGGCCAGCATGAAGGGCCGGAACAGCGGCAAAAGATCGGTGCGCGGCGGCGGGGCCGCGCCGGTCGCCCACTGGAACAGCGGCGCATAGGGCGGGCTCTGGCCGTGCCAGTATTCTTCGACTGCATCCACCGGCACCGCAAACGCTTGCGCGAAGGCCACTTTCGCGAGCCGCGCTGATATCCCGATCCGCAGCGCGCCAGTGGCGAACTTGATCAAGGCATAGCGGCCGCCCGTGTCGAGCCGGTCGAGCAGACTGGCCAGCAAGGCGGGCGCGCTCGCGCGGGTTGTGCTGGCAAGCGCCGTGACGATCTCGCCGAGGGTCGGGCTCGGACCTTGTGGAGCAGGCTCGGGCTCGGGCCAGAGCAAGCTTGCCGTCTCCGCCGTATCGCCCACGAAATCGCGCGAAAGTTCCCACAGGACTGGGTCGACCCGCTTGGCCATCAACCCGCGCACGGTTCCGGCTTTCACGGCGGGAAAGTCCACCGCGCCGGTCAGTGCCGCCAGCGCCCAGCCGCGATCCGGATCGGGCGCCTCGCGCAAGTAGTCCGCGATCAGCGCCAGCTTCCCGTTGCGCGAGGGGGTGAGCAGCAGGCCATCAAGGAGTGCGGCAAAGCGCTGCATCAGAGTTCCCCTCGCTGGGGCTGGCCGCGCTCAGTCATCCTCGTCCTCGTACCCGGTCAGCGCAAGCGCACGCGCACGGCGCTGGTGGAGTTCGCACCAACGCAGCAGCGCTTCCTCGCGGCCGTGGGTGATCCAGGTCTCGGCCGGGTTCACCTCGGCGATGGTCTGGGTGAGTTCGTCCCAGTCGGCATGGTCCGAAATGACTAGCGGCAATTCCACCCCGCGCTGCCGGGCACGTTGGCGCACGCGCATCCAGCCGCTCGCCATCGCGGTCAGCGGATCGGGCAGGCGGCGGCTCCAACGGTCGGTCAGCGCAGAGGGCGGGCAGATCACAATTGTGCCCGCCAACTCGGCCTTCGGCACGCCAGTTGCGGGCCGCAAGTCCCCGAGCGGCACGCCTTGCGCCTCATAGAGCCGGCACATCGTCTCCATCGCGCCGTGGAGATAGATCGGTTCCCGCCAACCCGCCGCGCGCAATTCCGCAATCAACCGCTGCGCCTTGCCGAGCGCATAAGCACCAACCAGCACACAGCGCTCCGGGTTCCCCGCCCGCACCGCCAGCAGCCGGGCGATCTCATCGGCAATCGGCGGATGGCGGAACACTGGCAGGCCGAACGTCGCCTCGGTGATGAAGAGGTCGCACGGCGTGACCGCGAAGGGCTGGCAGGTGGGATCAGGGCTGCGTTTGTAATCCCCGGTCACGATTACCCGCTCGCCCGCATATTCCAGCAGGATCTGCGCCGAGCCCAATACATGCCCGGCAGGCAGGAATGTGGCGGTCACCCCACCGCCCAGCGTGAAGGGTTCGTGATAGCTAGCCGGAACAGCCCCATCGGCCACGCCATAGCGGGCCCCCATGATCGCCAGTGTTGCGGGTGTCGCGATGGTTTGCCCGTGTCCGCCCCGCGCATGATCGGCATGTCCATGCGTGACCAGCGCCCGTGCCACCGCCCGCGAAGGATCGATCCACGCATCAGCCGGCACAATGCAAATGCCCGTTGGCTCTGCTTTGATCCACGTGAAACATCCGGCCATGTCAGGAGAAATGAGCCAGCCACGCGGTTAGTTCCAGATGGAAAGTGGTGCAGGCGGCGATATTGCTTGTGGCAGTAGGGCGGCAAGCGCCGGCAAACCCCACTTCAAGAACGGAAACCCACTGTGATCAAAACGTTCTGCGCTGTTGCAGCGTTTGTGATGCTTGCACATGCCCCGGTATTGGCCGCAGATGCGCCAAGCCCCGATGCTTTGCGCGCCTGGCACAAGCGCGAACTGCGCGTGGCCGGGATCATGCACAAGTTGCGGTTGGCCAATCTGGCATCCTGCCCAAAGCAGGAACTGGACTATGGCCTGGTGGTCGCCCGGCTGGCGGACCGTGCCAGTCCGGCCGTCCGCACGACGCAGGCTGAGGCTCTCGGCTTGCGGGATTATCCAACCGCGTTGGGGGTCATTCCGGGTAGCGCAGCCGAGCAGGCCGGCCTTCGCGAGGGAGACCTGATCGAAGCGGTGGGCGGCATAGCCTGGCCGTTGACCGATGCGGTGCCAGACGCGCGTAAGGCGTTCTGGGAGGCGCTGAACGCAGGCATCCAGGCGCCAACCATGGAAATCAGGGCCGAGCGCGAAGGGCAGACGCGTGACTTTCATCTGACCGGGAAAGCCGCCTGCATCGCCAGCCTTTTCATGATCAACCGAAGCAGCGTCAATGCGTCGACATTCGGGTCGCGGATTCAGGTCAATTCCGGGCTGGAAGCGCTGTTGCAGGATGATGCAGAGCTCGCCTTCGTACTGGCTCATGAACTGGCCCACGTCATTCTTGAGCACACCGGGCCAGGCAAGGAAGCCGAGATCAAGGATCCCGCCGTCCGCCGGCGGATTGAAATGGAAGCTGATACCCTTGGCGTGCTGCTGATGGCGCGGGCTGGATTCGCGACCGCTGCTGCCGCAGCCAGTATCCCGCGCATGAGGAAGGCCAATGGCATGATGTCACGCTTGCTCGGGATTTATGGCCCCTACATGTCCACCGATGAGCGTATGGTGTTTCTGACCAAGCGCGCGGACGAAGTCCGCGTGCAAATGGCCGGCGAGGCGCAAGGCCGCTGAGGACGTGCTCCATGAGAAAGATTCGCAACAAAAAACGGGCGATAGTCTTGTGACCACCGCCCGTTTTCAGTTCATTTAAGCTCGTAAGATTTGACCCTTACGCCTCGTCGGCGTTCGGCTCTTCTGCCGTGGCCGAACCGCCCTTGCCCTTGCGCGTCTTCTTTCTGACCAGTTTCGGCGCGGCTGGGGTCAGTTCGAACGAGAGCGCGGTGTCCTTGCCTTCTTCTTCCTTGAGGCTGACATGGACCTCACCACCATTGGCGAGCTTGCCGAACAGCAGTTCCTCGGCCAGCGGCTTTTTCACCTTCTCCTGAATCACGCGGCCCATGGGGCGCGCGCCATAGAGCCGGTCATAGCCTTGCTTGGCGAGCCAGGCACGTGCATCGCTATCGAACTGGATGTGCACGTTCTGGTCGGCGAGCTGAAGCTCCAGTTGCAGGATGAACTTGTCGATGACGCGGGCGACGACTTCCGGCGGCAGGTAATCAAAGGCCACCGTCGCATCGAGCCGGTTGCGGAATTCCGGCGTGAACATGCGCTTGATGGCTTCCTCGTCCTCGCCGACGCGCACGGTCGAGCCGAACCCCACCCCTTCGCGCGCCATGTCGGCGGCGCCGGCATTGGTCGTCATGATGAGGATGGTGTTGCGGAAATCGACCGTCTTGCCGTGGTGGTCAGTCAGCTTGCCGTTGT
>JAIXYF010000342.1 GCA_027490345.1 Novosphingobium sp. | reverse complement strand
CTGCCAACTGCGCCATCCGCAGCCTCAGCGCCGGGCGTCCGCCCGCGCCGGGCTCCATCCGGCCTGTAATCGGCGGCAGTCCTTCGCCAGCCATCACGAAATTGCCGGTAATGCGCGGAAGTTTGTCCGCCTGCGCCGCCACCTGCAGGCGCGAAACCGACAGCAGCGCCGCCCCGCTCCCGCCGCGCAGCACCGCGCTTGGCGCCACGAGGCTCCACTGCGCGCCCTCACGCCGCAACACCATGTCGCCTGACAGTCGGCTGGCGCGCTCCTCGCGCGACAGGGCGCTGCGCAGCCGGGCGATCAGCGGCGCCGCCAGCGTGCCTTGGGCAGCCGCCTGCGCGCCCGCCAGCGCCTGCTCGCTGGCCGCCCCTCGCGCCAGGCCCCGGCCCGAGATTGCGCCGCGAAACACCAGAGCATCGGCGCCGAGCCGCAGATCAAGATCGCCATCCAGGCCCAGCGCTGCGGCCATCAGGCCCGCCGTGCGCACGCCGCCAGCCTCACCCATGACATGCCCGCGCACGCCGTCCGCTTTCAGCGCCAGCTGCGCGCCCAGCCCCAGCCGCGCTGCCGCCAGCCCGGGCACGGCCAGCTTGCCTGCCTCCAGCTTCGCGTTCACCGCTGCGCCGCCAAAGTCCTTGTCGCCCGTCACTTCCAGCGCCAGCGCCGCCGGGCCAGCCGAAACAGCCTTGCCGCAGACCAGCCCTGCCAGCCGCACCGGCCCTGCAAAGCGCGGCTTGCCATCCGCCACCGAAACCTTGCCAAACGCGGTCAGCCCCTCACCCGCGCAGTTCTGCACCGCCACTTTGGGCATCACGGCCGCCAGCGTGCCGCCAAACCCGCCCGCCAGATTGCCCGAACCCTCGGCTTTGAGCGCAAGCCGGCCATGATCGCTATCGAGCAGCGCTCGCCCGTCGACCAGCTTGAGATCCAGTTCAGGCAGGCCCGGCGGCGAAGTCGAATCCTTGGGAAACAGCACTGGATCGAGCGCGCCAAAGCTCAAGCGGCCTTGCCGGTATGTTCCATAAAGCCTTGGTTTGATGAGAATGATCTGCCCGATTTGCGGTCCGTTAAGCCCATAGACGATCCGCACTTCGGCGCGTTCGATAGTCAGATCCGGGTGGGCTGGGTCGCCGATCACGATATCGTGCAGCACCTGGCGATCAGTGCCGATCCCGGCGATCTTGTAGCGCCCAGGCAGGCCCATCTGCCCAAGCTGGCTGTCAATCAGCCGCCCGGCAATATGCTCGCGCGCCGTCCACAAGCCGATGGCCAGCGCCGCCAGCGCGCCCGCCGATACAAGCGCAGCACGCCGCCCTCTCGCCCGGCGAGGAAGCGCTGCGCCTTCGCGCGATTCGTTCACAGGCTCGGCATGGTCCGGCATCGCGCCCCTTGTTGCCCAGCAGGCCCCGCGAAGCAATGCCGCCGCTTGCGCCGCTCCGCCAAGGCGGGCAAGGTCTGGCCCAGTCATGGATGATCCTCCCAGCCTGTTCCCCAAGCCAACTCGCGCGCTCACGGATAAGGACCGCGTGCGGGAGGCCGGGCTCGATCCCTCCGGCCATCGCGCGCGGCTCAGAAAGCGCCTGCTCGAAGGCGGCGACGATGCGCTTGGCGATCACGAGGTCATCGAATACCTGCTGATGACCGCGATCCCACGGCAGGACGTGAAACCCCATGCGCGCATGCTGCTTCAGCGTTTCGGCAGTCTGGCAGGGGTGCTCAATGCCGATGCGCAAACGCTTATGGGCGTGCCCGGCATCAAGGACGCCGCCGCCGCCGCGCTCAAGATCGTAGGCATTTCTGCCCGGCGTCTGGCGCGGCAGGCCGTGCGCGAAGAGCCGGTGCTTTCCAGCTGGCAGGCACTGCTCGATTATCTCCACATCGATATGGCGCACCTTAATCACGAGCGGGTGCGCGTGCTCTATCTCAACACGCAGAACCGCCTGATCCTCGATCAGATCGTCAGCGACGGGACGCTCGACGAATCGGCGATCTACACCCGCGAAATCATTGCCAAGGCCATGGCCATTGGTGCGGCGGCCTTGATCCTTGTCCACAACCACCCCTCCGGCAGCCCCGAGCCGAGCCGCGCCGATATCCAGATCACGCACAAGATCATGGAAGCCGGGCGCCTGCTGGGCATCACCGTGCACGATCATGTGATCATCGGGCGGCAGGGCCATGTCAGCCTGAAAGCCAAAGGCCTCATCTGATGCCGCTAACCTGATGTGCGTTGCCGCTGTTGGACACCGCGCGCATCCGCGATGGCGACTCGTCGTGATCGGCAATCGTGACGAGTTACATGAACGGCCCACCGCACCTTTGTCGCAGTGGCCAAATGGCGTGATCGCGGGGCGAGACTTGCAGGCGGGCGGCACCTGGCTGGGCGTGAACGCGGCCAGCCGGTTTGCCCTGGTCACGAACCTGCGCGTCGATGGCTACCCAAAGCCGGAACTTGCCTCACGCGGGGCGCTGGTGACAGACTGGCTGGCAGGCCGCGACCCTGCTGCGCCTGAAAGGATGAACCCGTTCAATCTGTTCATGGCCGATGCTGAGACGGCGTGGCATCTCACCAACCACCCCGATGTGCTCCGCCTGCCCCTTGCTCCGGGCATTCATGGCCTGTCCAACGGCCCGCACGAACAACCCTGGGCCAAGACTCGCGCGCTCG
>JAIXYF010000086.1 GCA_027490345.1 Novosphingobium sp. | reverse complement strand
GGCGGGCGGAGCATTGCTGGCAGGCGTCATGCTATGGTCCTTTCTTCCTGGCACCATTGCACGTGCCATGCCCGAAAGCTGGCACTGGCCGGAGCGCATGGCCGCGCGGCTGGTTGGCACATCCTCTCGTTGGGACGCAGGCGCACGAATGATGCAAAGCGACAGCCCCGAGGCATGGAATGCACTGGCGCAGGCCGCTGACATCCAGCGCGACAACCGAGATACCATTGACGCTTGCCGGAAGACCGCTGCACCCTCGCAGCAGGCAGTGCGATGCACCGTCAAGATTCGTCCGGACAGCTCAGAGAGGAAGACAGCAACAACGCGAGAGGGGGCCGCACAACGATCCCACAGAGGAGCATAACAGCCCATTCCGACCCGCACAAAATGTGGGAACAAATGTGGTTTCGATTTTCCGGAAAAGTCATTTTATCCTTTGATAACAAAGCGATAAATGACTTGAATGGTAGCGGAGGAGGGACTCGAACCCCCGACACGCGGATTATGATTCCGCTGCTCTAACCGACTGAGCTACTCCGCCCCGATGGGGAAGCACAGGGCGCTTTGGGCACCAAACTGCTGTGCAGGCGGCGCTATTAGGCGGGGCTGCCTACCGGGTCAACACCGGAATCAGCCTTGCGGTGCAAGGGGAGTCAGCGCCGGGGGCGGCCGCGGAAGGGCCATCGCCCCGCCGCTTCCCACCGCCCATCGCAATAGCGATGCAGCGCGAGCGCGGCGAAGGCGAATCGTTCAGGCCGGATCGCAAGGCCCAGCGCGGCCTGCAGCGCTTTTGCCTCGGCCCGCAACACCTTGTTCTGCACGGTAACATGCAGACGCGGTACGCCCTGATCCTGCAAGGTCAGCATGCCATGAAAATGCGCCGCAACCATGGCGCGCACATCGAGCAAGGCCGGACTTTCAAGGGCAAGCGCGCTGCCGGTGCCAAGGTCCATAACCCCGCTGAGCATGGCAGGCGGCGGCGGCAGTTCTGCCGACAGAGAACCCAGCAAGCCGCGAGCCTCATCTTCCACAAACGGCGGTAGCGCGCGCAACAGCGTGACATGGGCGGGTACCTGGTTGCGCTCGGCCGGGTAATGCGCGCGGCGCAGCGCTTCGGCGCGGGCGTGCAGCGCGGGCGGGAGCTCGGCCGTCATCACCAGTGCCGCTGCGGTGCGGGCTTGGGGCAAAGTGCCATCGCTTGTCATTTACAGCACCTTCCAGCGCATGCTCGTCCCGCGCTGGGACATGCGAATCTTCGCGCCTCAGCCAGCGGCGTGGGTGATCGCTGATTGAGAACCCTTCGGACAAATTTCAACAATTTCCCTGACGTCAACTCAGCCAAAACACGTATTCAACCCTCAAGCCTATGACATTTCGGAATTTTTGCATCCCGCGGCGCAAAAAAGGGAGGGCAGCCAAGCGATTCGCCGCAGGTTGCAGCCAGCGCGCACCTGCGGCATACTCATGAAAGTTTAAAGGCATCAGCCCGTTAAGGGAAATCAGGAGCCAGTCCGATGACCAAGTCTCGCATTGCCCTTTCGATGTCGACCCGCGCCGTTGCCATGGTTGCCGCATCTGCTCTGGCATTGGCCGGCGCCTCTGCCACTCAGGCTCAGTCCGTTCACGATGTCACGCTGCGCTCGATCGCGCCGGCCACGATCAACGGCGCCAGCTTTGATTCGCGCGCCAACCGCGCCGTCCGCAGCATTGCGCCTTCATCGCTGGAGAACCAGCCCAGCATAGTTCCGGCTGTTTATGATCCTTTCGCCGGACGGTTTGTCTCTGCACTGGGCAATTCGCGCGGCGCGATCACGGTCAGCTCAACCGGGGCCGTTTCGGTTCTGGTCAACAATCAAAGCAGCAGCATGGTCGTGGGGGGCAGTTCGGCAGGTTTCCCGATGCGCTCTGATCCCGTGCTGACACCGGCGAACACGTTGAACGGACCGCAAGTTATTTCGTACTCCGGCAACGCCCGGTAAGCACCGGCGCGCCTAAATCTCCCCCCGCGCACGGCGGAGTGCAAACCACCGCGCGACATTGGCGTTGTGCTCCTGCAAGGTCGCGGCAAAGACATGGCCGCCCTTGCCATCGGCAACCATGAACAGCGCGTTCGTTTTGGCTGGATGCAGCGCTGCCTCGATCGATGCCTTGCCGGGATTGGTAATCGGCGCGGCCGGCAGGCCCACCATAGTATACGTGTTATAGGCATTGACTGCCTGAATCTCGGACTGGCGGATGCGGCGACCGAGCGGTTTGCCGCGCGTGATCGGATAAATGATCGTGGGATCGGCCTGGAGCATCATGCCCTGCCTGAGGCGGTTGGAATAAAGCCCGGCAACCATGCGCCGTTCGGACGGCTTGCCGGTTTCCTTCTCCACGATCGAGGCGAGGATCACCGCTTCTTCGGGGCTGCGCGGCACGGCATCACGGGCGCGTTCGGCCCAGAGCTTGGCAAGCGTGCGCGCCATCGCCTGCTGCATCCGAGTGACCACGGCCGTGCGGCTTTCGCCGCGCTGGAAGGCATAGCTGTCGGGCAGGATCGAGCCTTCGGCAAGCGCAGGCACCGCGCCGGTCAGCAGCGGCTGGGCCTTGAGACGGTCCTGCACCATGATCGCGGGCATGCCTTCGGGGATCATGACCATGCGGCGCACTTCGCCGCCCGCGCCCTGCAAGATCGCCAGCACGGCAGCGCCGCTGGCATGGGCGGGGACTGCGTATTCGCCCGCCTTGAGCGGCTCGCTGCCGCCCAGCAGGCGCGCACGAGTGCGGAACGCCCCTGACGATGCCACTATGCCTTCGGCCTCCAGCTTGACCGCCACGCTGGCCAGCGTCGCGCCCTCCGGCACGGCGAACGTGGTGTCCTTCACCAGCGGCCCGCTGCCGTACCAGCCATAAAGGAAGGTGGCGCCCCACGCGCCAACGACCAGCAACACGGCCAGCGCAATGATGATTGTGAGGCGGCCTCCAGCTTTTGGCATCGAACGCCGCCTTCCCCGTCTTGCGCGCACCGTTTCCGGCTCAGATCGCCTTTACGATCACGCTCGCGTTCGTGCCGCCAAAGCCGAACGAATTGTTGAGTGCGGCGCGCACAACCCGCTTGCGCGCCACCTTGGGCACAAGATCGACCCCTTCGCAGCCCTCATCCGGATCATCGAGATTAAGCGTGGGGGGCACGATCTGATCGCGAATGGCAAGGACGCAGAAAATCGTCTCAACCGCGCCGGCCCCGCCCAGCAAGTGGCCAATGGCAGACTTGGTGCTGCTCATCGAAGCGCCCGCAAGATCGGGGCCAAGCACGCGCTTGATCGCGCCAAGCTCGATCGTGTCGGCCATGGTCGAAGTGCCGTGGGCGTTGATGTAATCGATGTCGCCCGGGCCCATACCCGCCTTGCGCAGCGCCATGCGCATCGAAAGTTCGGCGCCCTTGCCTTCGGGGTGCGGCGCGGTGACGTGGTAGGCATCGCCTGAGAGGCCGTAGCCGACGACTTCGGCATAGATTTTCGCGCCGCGCGCCTTGGCGTGCTCGTATTCTTCGAGCACGACGACGCCCGCGCCTTCGCCCATCACGAAGCCATCCCGGCCCTTGTCATAAGGGCGGCTCGCCTGTTCGGGGCGATCATTGAAACTGCAATTGAGCGCGCGTGCCTGCGCGAAGCCTGCCACGCCCAGCGGGTTGATCGTGCCTTCGGCGCCGCCCGCCAGCATGATGTCAGCGTCGTCGTCACGGATCATGCGCGCGGCATCGCCAATCGAATGCGCGCCGGTGGAGCAGGCAGTGACCACGGCATGGTTCGGCCCCATCAGGCCATATTTGATCGAAACCTGGCCCGAGATCAGATTGATCAGGCGGCCATGGACGAA
The DNA here is from genome assembly GCA_027490345.1 of Novosphingobium sp. Lineage (GTDB taxonomy): Bacteria > Pseudomonadota > Alphaproteobacteria > Sphingomonadales > Sphingomonadaceae > Novosphingobium. The sequence goes on along the minus strand of JAIXYF010000086.1, from coordinate 237 downwards.
GTGCGGGGAGACACGGCCCGGGCCCTTTTCGTGCAGGACAATCGATTCGCTTTCGATGCCCGGCAACCCGCCGATGCCCGAACCGATCGAGCAGCCGGTGCGCGTCTTGAGGTCATCGTCCATATCGGTCAGGCCCGCATCTTCGAGCGCCTGGCCGGCGGCATCGATGCCATAGACGATGAACGGATCGACCTGGCGCTGCACCTTGTAATCGACGCGCTTGTCGGCGTTGAAGGT
>JAIXYF010000062.1 GCA_027490345.1 Novosphingobium sp. | reverse complement strand
CCGGCCAGCGCCTTGCACAGCTCGGTCTTGCCCACGCCCGTGGGGCCCAGGAACAGGAACGAGCCCAGTGGCCGGTTCGGGTCCTGCAAGCCCGCACGCGCCCGGCGCACCGCCTTGGAAACGGCGACCACCGCATCGCGCTGGCCGATCACCCGCTTGCCGATGGTCTCTTCCATCTTTAGCAGCTTCTCGCGCTCGCCTTGCAGCATCCGCTCCACCGGCACCCCGGTCCAGCGGCTGACCACGCCTGCGATGTCGTCCGCGGTCACTTCCTCGCGCAGCAGCGCGTTTTCCGCCATGCCCTGCGCGTCGGCCAGCTGCTTCTCCAGCTCGGGAATCCGGCCATAAGCCAGTTCACCCGCCTTGCCGAGATCGCCCTGCCGCTGCGCCTGCTCCAGCTCAAGCCTTGCCGCGTCGAGCGCTTCCTTGATCTTGCCCTCGGCGGCGATCTTGTCGCGCTCGTTCTGCCAGCGTGTGGTCAGCTCGCTCGATTGCTGCTCGAGGTTCGCCAGTTCTTCGCGCAGCGCGGTAAGCCGGTCCTTGGAAGCGGCATCGCTTTCCTTGGCCAGCGCCATGTCCTCGATCTTCAGCTGGATGATCCGCCGATCAAGGTTCTCGATCTCCTCGGGCTTGCTTTCCACTTCCATGCGCAGCCGGCTGGCGGCCTCGTCCATCAGGTCGATGGCCTTGTCGGGTAGGAAACGGTCGGCGATATAACGATTGGTCAGCGTCGCCGCCGCGACAATCGCGCCATCGGTGATCCGCACCCCGTGGTGCAGCTCATACTTCTCCTTGAGGCCCCGCAGGATCGAGATGGTGTCCTCCACTGTCGGCTCGCCCACGAACACCGGCTGGAAGCGCCGCTGCAGCGCGGGGTCCTTCTCGACATACTTCTGGTATTCATCCAGCGTCGTCGCACCGATGCAATGCAGTTCGCCCCGCGCGAGCGCTGGCTTGAGCAGATTGCCCGCATCCATCGCGCCTTCGGATTTGCCCGCGCCGATCAGCGTGTGCATCTCGTCGATGAACAGGATGATCTCGCCTTCCGCGCCTTTCACTTCGTCGAGCACAGCCTTCAGCCGCTCCTCGAACTCACCGCGATACTTTGCGCCTGCAATGAGCGACCCCATGTCGAGCGACATCAGGCGGCGGTCCTTCAAGCTGTCGGGCACATCGCCATTGGCGATGCGAATGGCAAGGCCTTCGGCAATCGCGGTCTTGCCCACGCCCGGCTCGCCGATCAGCGCAGGGTTGTTCTTGGTGCGCCGCGCCAGGATCTGGATCGTGCGGCGGATTTCCTCGTCGCGACCGATCACCGGGTCCAGCTTGCCCTCGCGCGCTGCCTCGGTCAGATCGCGGGCATACTTCTTCATCGCCTCATAGGCGTTTTCCGCCCCGGCGCTGTCCGCCGTGCGCCCACCGCGCAGCGCGGTGATGGCCGCTTCCAGCGCCTGCGCGGTCACGCCCGCGGCCTTCAGCGCCTGGCCCGCTGCCGTGGTGGAGGCCAGCGTCAGCGCCACCAGCATCCGCTCCACGGTCACATAAGCATCGCCGCTCTTGGCCGCGATCTGCTCGGCGGAATCAAGCACGCGCACAGCATCGTTATCGAGGCCGGGCGTTTGCTGCGCCCCGCCGCCCGAAACGGCGGCGATCTTGCCCAGCGCCTTGTCCACTTCGGCCAGCGCGATGGACGCGGTGCCGCCTGCGCGCTGGATCAGCCCGGAAGCCATGCCTTCGCTGTCTTCCAGCAAGGCCTTGAGCACGTGCTCGGGGCCGATCCGCTGATGGCTATTGCGAATGGCAACAGTTTGCGCCGCTTGCAGAAAGCCCTTGGCGCGGTCGGTGAATTTTTCGAGGTTCATGACGTGGATTTCCTCCTGTTGCCCAGAAGGTAGTGTGTCATTTCAGCCACACAAGGATCTGGATCAAAATTGCCTCGCACCCGGACATGGGGGCAATCGCTGTGCAAATCGATTTTGGTTCTGTTCAGCCGCGTCATGCTCTGGAACAAGGCGGTTAGTTCTCCGCGCCGCCCCGCACCGGTGCGCCGCCCCAGCCGCAGGATCACCATGCCCCGTTCATTGATGGCCTCTCTCCTTGCGCTTCCCGTCATGCTGGCCGCCGTGCCCGCGCTCGCTGCCGATCCGGCCGCCCCGCAGATCACGGCCGCACCGGTCGCCGATCTCGTAAAGGCGGTCGATATTCCTTATGAACGCTTCACCCTGCCCAATGGCCTCACCCTGCTGGTCCACACCGATCGCAAGGCGCCGGTCGTCGCGGTTTCGGTGTGGTACAAGGTCGGCTCGAAGCACGAACCGCGCGGCAAGACCGGGTTTGCGCACTTGTTTGAACACCTGATGTTCAATGGCTCGGAAAACGCGCCCAATGATTACTTTGGCCCGATGAAGGAAATCGGGGTGACCGATATCAACGGCACCACCTGGTTCGATCGCACCAACTATTACGAGACCGTGCCGACCGCCGCGCTCGACCGCGCGCTGCTGCTGGAAAGCGACCGTATGGGCCACCTCCTCGGCGCGGTCACGCAAGAGAAGCTCGATAACCAGCGCGGCGTTGTCCAGAACGAGAAGCGCCAGGGCGACAACAATCCCTTCGGCCTGATCGAATACGAGCAGTTCGAGACGCTCTATCCTGCAGGGCACCCTTATCACCACAGCACCATCGGTTCGATGGCCGATCTGGATAGCGCCAGCCTGGATGACGTGCGCGGCTGGTTCCGCGATCATTATGGGCCAAACAACGCGGTGCTGGTGCTGGCGGGCGATATCGATGCCGCCACGGCCAAGGCCAAGGTCGAAAAATGGTTCGGCGCCATTCCTGCCGGTCCCGCGATCCAGCCGGTCAGCGCGCCGGTGCCCACTCTGCCCGCGCCGATCGTGCGCACGCTGCACGACCGCGTGGCGACCACGCGCGTCTACCGGATGTGGGCGGTGCCCGGGCTCGATGATCCCGATTACCTGCCCCTGCAGGTCGGCGGGATGATCCTTGGCGGGCTGGCCAGTTCGCGGCTTGATGATGCGCTGGTGCGCGGGCAGCAGCTTGCGGTCGCCGCGCAGGCAAGCGCGGATATCTTCGCGCAGGCGGGGCAATTCGTGATGCAGGCCGATGTGAAGCCCGGCGCTGACCCGGCCAAGGTCGGCGCGGCGTTGGATGCAGAGCTGAACCGCCTGATGACCGAAGGCCCCAGTGCCGACGAACTGGCCCGCGCGGCCACCACGTTTGCGGCAAACCAGATCCGCGGGCTCGAATCGGTCGGAGGCGGCCATGGTAAGGCGCCCACGCTCGCCGAAGGGCTGCTCTATTCAGGCGATCCCGCGCACTACCGCAAGGAGCTGGAAACCGCCGCGCGGCTCACCCCCGCCATGGTGCGCGATGCCATGGCCAAGTGGCTGAAACGTCCGGTCTTCGCGCTCACGGTCGTCCCCGGTGAACGCACGGCTGGCGGCGAAGCGCGCGGCGGCGATGCCGCGCTCGCTCCGGCGGCGACCTCCCCCGCGCCTGCCGCTGTGGCAAGCACGGCTGCCGCTCCGGCCCCGGATCGCAGCACGATCCCAGCGGGCGGCGATGTACCCGCGCTTGATTTCCCGGCCATCGAGCGCACCAGCCTGAAGAACGGCATCAAGGTCGTGTTCGCGCGGCGTAGCGCCGTGCCGGTCGTCTCGGTGCGGGTCTCCTTCGATGCCGGCTATGCGGCTGACCCGGCAGGCGCGCGCGGCACCAATGCGCTGCTGCTCAAGCTGATGAACGAGGGGACGACCAGCCTCGATTCCTCCGCGCTCGCCCGCACCGAAGAAGCCCTTGGCGCTTCGATCCGAGGGGTCGGTCTGCCCGATTCGACTGCGTTCGAACTCAGCGCGCTCACCGCCAACCTCTCGCCCTCGCTCGATCTTCTGGCAGATTATGTGCGCCGTCCCGCGCTTGCCCCGGCCGAACTGGAGCGCGTGCGCGTGCAGCAGCTGGCCGCGATCAAGGCCGAGCGTACCGATCCCTATTCGCTGGCCAGCCGCGTGCTCTATCCCGCGCTCTATGGCCCGGCCCACCCTTATGGCTATGCGCCCAGCGGCACGGGTGAGGCAGACGTGGTGCGCAAGCTGACCCGCGCCGATCTGGCCGCGTTCCACGCTCGCTGGCTGCGGCCCGACCGCGCGACGATCTATGTCGTGGGCGATACCACGCTAGCCGATGTCGTCCCGCTGCTGGAAAAGAGCTTTGGCAACTGGGCGGCAAACCGCATGGCCCCGCCGGCCAAGGATTTCTCCGCCGCGATCCCCGCACCAAAGCCCCGCATCGTACTGATCGACCGGCCCGGATCGCCGCAGTCGATGATCCTCGGCGGCACGGTCATTCCGGTCAAAGGAACGGACGATACTGTCACCCTGCGCACGGCCAACGACGTATTGGGCGGCGATTTCCTCAGCCGGATGAACACCAACTTGCGCGAAACCAAGGGCTGGTCCTACGGCGTCTCCAGCGTGATCAACGACCGCGCCGACCGCCTGATCTTCATGCTCTATGCGCCGGTGCAGACCGACCAGACCGGCCCCTCGATCACCGAGCTCACCGGCGAGATGACCCGCTACCTCGGCCCCAAGGGCACCACACCGGCCGAAACCACCCTCGCCACCGAAGGCAGCGCGCGCGAACTGCCCGGCATGTTCGAAACCGCAGGCGCGGTGCTGGATGGCGCGGCGAAGATCGAGACCTACAAGCGGCCCGACTCCTGGTACGAGAGCCTTCCCGCCCGCTACAAGGCGATGACCCCCGCCGACCTCGATGCCGCCGCGCGGCAGACGATCAACCCCGCAAGCGTGATGTGGGTCGTGGTGGGCGATGCGGCCAAGGTCAAGCCACAGCTCGAAGGACTGGGGCTTCCGCTGGAAGTGGTGAAGGGGGAGTGAGGGCGCGCGCGCCCGGTTGACGAGGCCTGAAGCGAAGCTGGGCCTGAAGCGAAGCTGGGCCTGATGCGAAGCTGGGCCTGATGCGAAGCTGGGCCTGATGCGAAGCTGGGCCTGATG
>JAIXYF010000317.1 GCA_027490345.1 Novosphingobium sp. | reverse complement strand
GACACCGGCTTTGGCCTGCTGATGATGGCGGCCACCAAACGCGGGGTCTGCTTTGCCGAATTCGGGACCAGCGGCGAAGACCTCCTTGCCCGCCTCGCCGCTGAATTTCCCAAGGCGCATCTGGTTCGCGCGGCCCTTGCCGCCGCTGCGCCGCTCGATGCGTGGATGGCCGCCCTTGCCGCCCATCTCGGTGCAGCGGCCCCGCGCCCCGATCTGCCGCTCGATCTGCGCGGCACGGCGTTCCAGATCAGCGTCTGGCGCTTCCTCCTGTCGGTCAGGCCGGGCGAAGTCGTCAGCTATTCGCAAGTTGCCGCCGCCACCGGCAAACCCCGTGCCGTGCGCGCCGCTGCCAGCGCCTGCGCGGCCAACCGCATCGCTGTGCTGATCCCCTGCCACCGCGCCTTGCGCGCCGATGGCAGCCTGGGTGGCTATCGCTGGGGGCTGGAGCGCAAGCGCGCGCTGCTGGATGCGGAGCGGCGGATCACAGCATCCGGCTGACGAGCACCCGCGCCGCTGCGCTCACATCGGCCCAGGCCTGCGCGAAATCCTCCGCCGTGCCGCCATAGGGATCGATCACCGCCGTCCCTTCGCGCCCCGGCACCAGATCCATCAGCAGGCCCACGCGCGAAATCGAGCGCCCGAGCAGCCCCTTGGGCTCGATCCGCCTCAGATCCCGCAAGTTCTGCTGATCGAGCGCATAGATCTGCCCGAACAGCTTGAAATCCTCAACCCGCACTTGCCGCGCGCGGTAGTGAGAGATGTCGATGCCGTGCCGCTCGGCCTCGGCAATCGCGCGGCTATCAGGCGGGCTGCCTGCGTGCCAGCCCCCGGTTCCGGCCGAATCAATGGAAACGGCCAGCCCCGCCGCAATCGCTTCGGCGCGCAAGGCCGCCTCGGCCAGCGGAGAGCGGCAAATGTTGCCAAGGCACACAAACAGGACCGACGGCTGGTTCACGTTAGATGGCTCCCGGGAGCAAACCCAAGGGTCAGATGGCGACAAACCGCCGCTGGCCTGCGCGGCCCATGGCGACGAGAAACGGATCTTCTTCTTGTTTACGGGAAAACACGTATTTGCTGTCGATGTCCAGCCAATCAATCGCCACAATGGCTTGCCCAATGGCGCCGCCCAGCGTTTCACCCGGCCCCAGCAGCACCAGCCGGTCGGGCGCAAACTCGCGGCAGGCCACGGTGATGGCTGCCGTAAAATCATAGGCCTCAAGGATTTGGTTCCCGAAGGTGTAGTCCCACAGCTCTCCCGGATCGCTTTCGAAGCGCCGCCATACTTTGCCGCGCCCGTCGATCAGCGGAACTTGCGGCGCGCCGAACCAGTCTGCCGGCAGGCTTGCCCGCGCCGCATCGGCGCTGGCTTGCATCAGGCCGGTGTGAAACGGGCCATGCCCCGGCAGCCGCAGCGGCGGACGCGGCAGCGGCGGCAGCGCGCCGTTCAGCGCATCGAGCGCGGCCTCCGGCCCTGCCACCACCAGCATCCCGCCGAGCCGGATCGAAGGCAGCGCGCCCACCCGCGCGCAGGCCGCATCCACCGCGCGTGCCGTTTGCACATCGACGCGCCAGTCCTCGTCCGCCAGCACGATCACCGCCTGCCCACCGGGCGCATGGGCCTGAGAATTCACGCCCATGGCATCGGCAATGGCAAAGCCGTGCTCGGGCGATATCGCGCCCGCGCAGGCCAGCGCGGTATACCAACCCATCGAATTGCCGGTCACCGCAACCACCTCGAACCGCTCGCGATCAAGGCTGAGGAAATCGAGATACGCGCAGGCATGAATCAGCGGCGCGGCCACGTCGCCGCGCAGATGCAGCTTGGGGTCAAATTTCGCCGCTCCGTCCAGCGCTGTCAGCGCAGGCTTGCCCGCACCCGCGCGCACGGCATCGAAATGCGCGAGCAAAGGCGATCCGGCATGATGCCGCGCCAGATAGCCCAGCTCCGGCGCATTGTATGTTCCCCGCCCCGGACAGACGACGACGACCGTTTCCTTAACCACGCACCATCTCCAGCGCTTTGGCGACAATCCCGTCGCGGCTTGGCAGGGTATAGGTCGCGGCGCGCGCCAGCGGGATGAAGCTATCGGTTGCCGCCAGCACGCCCAGCGCCTTGTCCGGCGCCTGCAAGGCCAGCAGCGCCAGCAGCGCCTCGCTTTGCGATCCGGTCTCGCGGCATTCATCCACCACCAGCACCCGCGCGCACGGACCAACGGCCTCCAGCAACGCGTCTTTTGCCAGCGGCGCAATCCAGCGCAAGTCGATCACGCGCACGGAAACGCCCTGCTCCGCCAGCAGCTTCTGCGCCTGCAGGGAAAGGTAAACCCCGTTGCCATACGTCACCACGGCCAGATCAGCGCCCTCTCCATGCACCCCGATCTCACCCACGCGGATTTCGCTCCCCCCCGGCGCTTCATAAACCGAAGTCCAGAGCCCATCCCCTTCGGCATGGAGATCGCGCGTCATGTAGAGCGCGATCGGCTCGATGAAGATCACGACCCGCTGCTCCTCGTGCGCCAGCCGCACACATTCGCGCAGCATCAGCACTGCCTCACGCCCGCACGAGGGCACCGCGATCACCAGCCCCGGAACATCGCGAAACACCGCCAGGCTGTTGTCGTTGTGGAAATGCCCGCCAAAGCCCTTCTGATAAGGCAGCCCGGCAATCCGCACGACCATCGGGTTGGTATATTGCCCGTTCGAAAAGAACGAGAGCGTCGCCGCCTCGCCCCGGATCTGGTCCTCAGCATTGTGGACATACGCGAGGAACTGGATCTCGGGCAGCGGCAGCAAGCCGTTGTGCGCCGCACCTATCGCCAGCCCCAGAATCGCCTGCTCGTCCAGCAAGGTATTGATCACCCGCGCCGAACCGAAGCGCGCGTGAAGCCGCGCCGTGGCGTTATACACTCCGCCCTTGGGCCCCACATCCTCGCCGCAGACAATCGCGTTCGGGTATTGCAGGAGCACGTCCGCCATGCCCCAAGAAATCAGCCGCGCCATATGCTGGGGCTTTTCCATCACCGCGGCTTCATCGGCAAACACCGCTGCGCGCGCCTCGGCGCTGGCCAGCGGCCGCTGCGCCCCTTCGCGCCCTGGCGGCACGATGCTGGCCATCACGGCTGCTGCATCGGGCAGCTTGGGCCGCTGGATCGCCAGTTCCACCTGCCGCAGCAATTGCGCCTCGATCGCGTCATATTCGCGGCGCACGTCAGCGGCGGTCATCACCCCTTCCTCGATCAGCAGCGCGGCGCTCGCCAGCAGCGGATCGCGCGCATTGTCTGCCGCAATCTCGTCCTTGCTGAGATAGACCTGCTGCACATCGTTTCCGGCATGGCCATAAAGCCGAACCGTCTTCATGTGCAGGAACACCGGCTTCCTGTAGCGACGCGCGAAGTCCACCGCCTCGCTCGCCCCGCGCCACGCGTCAGCCAGATCGCAGCCATCGCACGGGATATAGTGCAGCCCGGCCCGGCCAGACCAGTTCGCCTCGATCCAGCCCATCGGCGTCTTCGTGGAAATGCCGAT
>JAIXYF010000496.1 GCA_027490345.1 Novosphingobium sp. | reverse complement strand
CGCGAAGGGCGTGAAGGTTGCGATCTTCGACATGCAGAAGGAAAAGGGCGAGGCCGTCGCGGCGGAAATCGGCGGCGTGTTCTGCGAAGTGAACGTGACTTCGGACGAGAGCGTGGACGCAGGCTTTGCCAAGGCGCGCGCGGCCATCGGGCAGGAGCGCATCCTCGTGAACTGCGCAGGCACCGGCAACGCGGTGAAGACCGCCAGCCGCAGCAAGGAAGATGGCTCGATCAAGCACTTCCCGCTCGAAGCCTTCAACTGGCTGATCCAGATCAACCTCGTCGGCACGTTCCGCTGCATCGCCAAGTCGGCCGCGGGCATGATGACGCTCGAGCCGCTGGAAGACGGTGACCGGGGTGCCATCGTCAACACCGCATCGGTCGCGGCCGAGGACGGCCAGATCGGGCAGGCGGCCTATTCGGCTTCGAAGGGCGGCGTTGTCGGCATGACGCTGCCGATCGCGCGCGACCTGATGAGCGAGGGCATCCGCGTCAACACGATCCTGCCGGGCATCTTCGATACGCCGCTGCTGGCAGGGGCCCCGCAGAACGTGCGCGATGCGCTTTCGGCGTCGGTGCCGTTCCCCAAGCGGCTCGGCCAGCCGGCGGAATACGCTCAGCTTGCCATGACCATGATCGAATGCGGCTACTTCAACGGCGAGGACGTGCGCCTTGATGGCGCGATCCGCATGGCGCCGCGCTAAGTCCAAAAAACAGGGACAGTCCCCTTTTGATGGGGGACTGTCCCTGTTTTTCTCCGGAGAGGAAGAGCCGAAAATGGCCGAATATTCGCAGATCCAGCTCGATATCGCGGACGGCATCGCGACGCTGACGCTCAACCGTCCGCACAAGATGAACGCGTTCACCAACACGATGATGAACGAGATCATCGACGCCTTCGACACGACCGACGCCGACGACAGCGTGCGCGCGGTGATCATGACGGGCGCGGGCGACCGGGCGTTTTGCGCGGGCGCGGATCTGACGCCGGACGACGGCAAGCGGCCGTTTTCTGATCCCAGCGAAGTGGCCGACCTTTCCGACGTGCGCGTGCGCGATGGCGGCGGCTATTGCACGCTGCGCATCTTCAATTCGAAAAAGCCGGTGATCGGCGCGATCAACGGCGCGGCGGTGGGCATCGGCGCGACGATGCAGCTGCCGATGGATTTCCGCCTTGCCAGCACCTCGGCGCGATTCGGCTTCGTGTTTGCGCGGCGCGGGATCGTGCCGGAGGCGGCCTCCAGCTGGTTCCTGCCGCGCCTCGTCGGCATGAGCCAGGCAATGGAATGGTGCATGACGGGCCGCGTGTTCGGCGCCGAGGAAGCCAAGGCGGGGGGGCTTGTGCGCTCGCTCCATGCGCCGGAAGACCTCATGCCCGCAGCCCACGCGCTGGCGCGCGAGATTGCGGACAATACGAGCGCGGTTTCGGTGGCGATGACGCGGGCGATGCTGTGGCGCAATTCCGCCACGCCGCACCCGATGCACGCGCACCGGGTGGACAGCCGCGCGATCTATCAGCTTTCACGCGGGGCCGATGCGAAGGAAGGTGTGGCCAGCTTCCTTGAAAAGCGCGCACCCGCCTACCCGGGCCGCGTTTCTTCGGATATGCCGGGCTTCTATCCGTGGTGGGAAGAACCGGGTTGGGAATGAAAGAGCAGACGAAATTGGCAGAAAACGGGGAAGCCGCAACGCAGGAGCATCCCGGCGCGCGCGAGCTGCTGCTGGAAACCGCCTCGCAGATCATGCGCGAGGGCGATCAGGTCGATATCTCGCTGTCCGAGTTGTCGCTGCGCTCGGGCCTGAATTCGGCGCTGGTGAAGTACTATTTCGGCAACAAGGCCGGGCTGCTCAAGGAGCTGCTGGACCGTGACATGGCGGCCATCGTCAAATCGGTGGGCGCACTGATTGCCAAGGACAGCATGGACCCCGAAGCCAAGCTGCGCCAGCACATCGCGCGCTGTGTCGATACCTACTACGCGTTTCCCTATCTCAACCGGCTGCTGATGCGGCTGGTGCGTGACAGCGATCCGGCGGAGGCAAAGCGCATTGCCGACAAGTATCTGGCGCCGCTCAATCAGGCCTATGACCGGCTGATCAGCGACGGGGTGAAGGCCGGCGTGTTTCGCCCCATCGATCCGCAGCTGTTCTATTTCACCGTGACAGGCGCGGCGGACCGGTTCTTTTCCGCGCGGCTTGTGCTGCGGCACTGCTTTGATCAGGATACGCTGAGCGAGGAGCTGCGCGACCGGTACCGCGAGCATACGGTGGATTTCATCATGGCAGGCATTCTGGCGCGATGATCGGGCGGCGGATCAGACCCCGCGCTTTCGCTTGCGCGCGGCGCTGGCTGGCCTAGAACCGGGACATGGCTGACACGCAGACCAGACTGTCAGATTTCATCCCCTATCGCCTTGCGATCACGTCCAACGCGGTCAGCAGCCTGATATCGGGCGAATATCACAGCGAGTTCGGGCTCAAGATCCCGGAATGGCGGATCATGGCAGTGCTGGGCGATGCCGGGCCGCTGACCCAGCGTGATCTGGTTCAGGCCACGCTGATGGACAAGGTGGCAGTGAACCGGGCGTGCAAGATGCTGGGGGAGCGCGGGCTTGTCGCCCGCAGCCCCAACGAGGCGGACGGGCGCTCACACCACTTGTGGCTTACGGATGCTGGCCGGGCGATGTACGACCGGATCTGGCCCAACGCGCTATCGACCTATGAACAGATTTTTGCCGCGCTTTCCCCGGCCGAGACAGCGATGCTGCGAGCCTTGCTCGACAAGCTGCTGACCGCGGTGCGCACGATCGAGGGGGATGTTCCATGAAGCTTGCCAGCCTGCCACAATCGCGCGATGGGCGCTTGATCGTCGTCTCGGATGATCTGGCGTGGTATGCCGATGCCGATCACATCGTGCCCACGATGCAGGGCCTGCTCGATGAGTGGGACCGCCATGCTCCCTATCTTGAAGCGCTGGCTGTGGAATTGCAGCACGGTGCCATCCCGCAGAAGCGCTTTCATGAGCGCGAGGCGGCAGCGCCCCTGCCGCGCGCCTATCAGTGGGCAGATGGCAGCGCCTACGTCAATCACGTCGAACTGGTGCGCAAGGCGCGAGGGAGCGAGCTGCCGGCCAGCTTCTGGACCGATCCGCTGATGTATCAGGGTGGCAGCGATGATCTGCGGGGCGCACGCGAACCGCTGGTGCTGGCCGATGAGGGCTGGGGCGGCGATCTGGAAGCTGAAGTGGTGGTGGTGACGGGAGATGTGCCGCAGGGCATTTCGCCGCAGGACGCGCTCGATTGCATCCGGCTGGTGGGCCTGGTGAACGACGTGTCGCTGCGCGGCCTCATCCCCGATGAGCTCGCCAAGGGCTTCGGCTTCGTCCAGTCAAAGCCCGCCAGCCATTTCTCGCCGGTGTTCGTCACCCCCGCCAGCCTTGGCGCGGCGTGGTCGGGCGGAAAACTGCATCTGCCGCTGCATGTGGATTTGGGCGGCCAGCCGTTCGGGCGGCTCGATGCGGCCGAGGACATGACGTTCGATTTCGGCACGCTGATCTCGCATCTGGCGAGGACGCGCCGGATCGGGGCCGGGTCGATCATTGGTTCGGGCACGGTTTCCAACCGCGATCCCGATGGCTCGGCCGGCAGACCCGTGGCTGAAGGCGGGCGCGGCTATGCCTGCATTGCCGAACAGCGCATGGTCGAGACGATTCGGCACGGCACCCCCGCCACGCCGTTCTTGCGCCACGGCGACACGGTGCGCATCGATGCCAAGGATGTGCGCGGGCACAGCGTGTTCGGCGCAATCGAGCAGCAGGTGGTGCCGGGCTGAGCGCGGGGGAACCCGGGGCAAGCGGTTGCGCGTGCCCCGGGTTGGCTCAGGTCTTGCGGCTCAAGTCTTCCGGTTGAGGAAGTTGTCGCTGATCGAGCAGGCCGCAGGGCCAAGGATCACGACGAACAGCGTCGGCAGAATGAACAGAATCAGCGGGATCGTCATGATTGCAGGCAGGCGCGCGGCTTTTTCTTCGGCGCGCATCATGCGTTCATTGCGAAATTCCGCCGATAGCACGCGCAGTGCCGAGGCGAGCGGCGTACCATAGCGTTCGGTCTGGATCATGGTCGTGACCACGCCCTTCACCGAATCGAGATTGACGCGGTAGGCAAGGTTTTCGAACGCCATGCGCCGTTCGGTCAGGAACGAAAGTTCGATCGCCGTCAGCGCGAATTCATCGCCCAGTTCGGGATAGGCACGGCCCAGTTCGCGCGCCACGCGGGCAAAGGCGCTATCGACCGTGAGACCGGCCTCGGCGCAGATCACCAGAAGGTCGAGCGCATCGGGCAGGCCCTTGCGGATTTCCTTGGTGCGCTTGTTGGACATGTTGGTGATCCACAAGTCGGGCCCTTTGTAGCCCAGGATCACCATGCTTGCGAACAGGCCGAACTTCTTGAACGCAGACCATTCGGGAAAATAGTTAACTGCATAGATCAGCACGCCGAAAACGAGGCCGAGCACGATCGGACCGATCATCCGGGCGAGCACGACCGCGACGGCCCATTCCTTCTTGCGGATGCCGGCCTGCGCCAGCTTCTGCTGGATTTCCTTGAGTTGGCTGTCCTGCAGCACCTTGAGCGATTCAAGGAACGTCTTGATGCTGTCGGTCGTCTCGTTGCGGCGGACGATGCTCTGGCGCTTCTTGGCGTTGACCGTGACAATGCCCGCTTTCAGCTGATCGCGCCGCTCGTTGAGCGACTTGACCCGCTTGGCCATCGGATCGCGCACCGTGATGGCCGCATAGATCGCCAGCAGCACGGCCGCCGCTGCGATCCCCATGAGGATCGAGCCGACGAGAATGACGTCGACGCCGAGAAGGGTAGGGCCGGTGGGAGGGTTGACTGGCATGGTTGCTCTCAGATCTCGAAGTTGACCATCTGCGCCATGATCCAGGCGCCGATGCCAAGCCAGGTAAGGCCGCCAAGGCCCGCGATGATAAGCCGCTCATCTACGAAAAACTGCCCGAGGTAGGCGGGGTTGATCGAATAGATCAGCGCGAACACGATGAATGGCAGCGAGCCGACGATATAGGCTGAAGCCTTGGATTCAGAGCTCATCGCCGCGATCTTGAGCTTCATCTGCGCGCGCTTGCGCAGCACTTCGGCAAGGTTCGCCAGCGTTTCAGCGAGGTTGCCGCCGGTTTCGCGCTGGATGGCCAGCGTGATGCAGAAAAAGCTGAACTCGGCCATGTCGAGCCGGTTGGCAGTTTCCTGGAGCGATTCGTCGAGCGAGCGGCCGACCTTCATGCGGTCGGTTACGAGCTTGAACTCCTCGCCGATGGGGCCGGGGAGTTCGGCAGCGACGACCCCGATCGTCTCGGTGATGGGCAGGCCCGAGCGCAGGCCGCGGACCAGCAGTTCAAGCGCATCGGGAAACTTGGCGACGAAGTTCGTCTTGCGCTTGTTGATCGCGCGGCCCACGAAAAAGTGTGGAAGCCCGGCGCCCACCAGCAGGCCCGCGGCAAGGCCCAGCAGCAGCGCGCCGGTCTTGAGGAAGACGAGCACGGTGAGGCCGAGGAACAGCCCGAGCGAGGTGTAGAGATACTGCGTGAGGGTCCAGCCCTTGCCGGTCTTGTGCAGACGCAGCGCCAGCGCTTCGATGCGCGAGCCCGAGCCGGCCTTCTTGAAACTGGTCGGCTTGCGGTTGGCAACCGCCTTGCGATACTGCGCCTCGACCTTGTCGTCCGCGCTGTCCGAATGGCGGAAACGCACGGCCTGCAGGCGGCGGGTCGCCTCGCGGCCCGAGGAAGGCCCGGTTAGCGCCGCTCCAGCCAGAAGCAGAACCAGCGCAGCTCCGACGCCAAGGATCACGAGTTGCATCACGTTCATCGCCGGGTCCTGCCAGTTCTCTCAATGCTTGCGGAGCCGGCGCAGCAGCCCTTTGGGGGCGGCGCACGCCGGGCGCGGATCATGCGGGGGTTCCGGCCTTGGCCTTGCCGGAGGAGAGGATCTTCTTGAAATCGAACTTGCCGAGCAGCGAGGTCTTGGCCCCGGGTGCGGCGGAAGGCTTCTCTGCCTTGGCCTTGGTCTTGCCCTTGGTCTCGACCACCTCGCCGTCGCTGCCCGTGGCGATAATCGCCGCGCCCAGATCGCGCATCGCCCCGCCAGCCTTCGTCCCGCGATTGGCGGCCACGAACGTCTGGCCAAGCTTGGCCGCGTTGGCCGCCGCCTTCACGTCGTAAGGCACGACATAGTTGATCTTGCGCTCGATCGAGGCCTCGAAGTCCGAGCGGCTGATTTCGCCGACGCCGGAGTGAACCTTGTTGGCCACCACGATTGTCTCGGCATGCTTGGCGTTTGTCTTGAGCCACGAGAGCAGGCGGATCGCATCGCGGGCGCCGGCCAGAGTCAGCTCGGTGACGACGACCACCACGTTCACATCGGCCAGCAGATGCGGGAAGTTGATCAGCATGTTGCGCGGCAGATCGATCATCGTCATTTCGAACGCGTGGCGGAATTCCTCCTCCAGCTGAACGAACGCGCTGCCGTCGGTCATCAGCGGCGCGCTGATCGGCGCTTCGGCTGAAAGGATCGCCAGATTGTCGTTGGCGCGGATCATCGCGCGTTCGATGAACAGGCCGTCGATGCGGCTCGGGTTGTCGATCGCGTCGGTCAGGCCGCGCCCCGGTTCCAGATCGAGCGTCAGCGCGCCGGTGCCGAAATGCACGTCAAGATCAAGCAAGGCGGTGGGCAGGCGGTGATCGCTGCTGAACAGCCACGCCAGCGAAGTCGCGATGGTCGAGGCGCCAACCCCGCCGCGCGTGCCGACCACGGCGGTCGAGACATGGCGCTTGACTGACGAGCCATCGGCCGATTTCGGCGCGGCAAAGATCGCCTGCGCTTGCACCAGCGCATCGCGCACCTGGCCCGGCGTCAGCGGTTTGAGCAGATAGTCCTGAATGCCCGATGCGAGAAGATCGCGGTAGAGGCGCACGTCGTTGACCTGGCCGACCGCGATGACCACGGTGCCCGGCTCGCACACTTCGGCCAGCGCGTTGATATCGCTCAGCGGATCGCCGCTTTCCGAAAGATCGACCATCAGAATCGCAGGCGATGCTGCAATCGAAAGCGACTGGATCGCGTTGCGCAGGCCGCCCTTGTTGCACTTTTCCGGCTGCCAGCCCATGTCGACCGAGACCGGGCGCAGCACATCGAGCGCGGCATCGTCGCACATGAAGGCCGCGAACATATCGCGATTGCCGGTTTTCCAGGATGCGCTCATGGCTCAGTTACCCCCGGACTTGCTGGAAACGGTCTTCAGACCCTGCGCGCCGGTTGGTGGCTGGTCACGATAGGACTTGATCGCCTTGGCATTGCTCTGCACCAGCGTGGTGCTTGCGCCCTTGACGCCGCGCACGAGATCTTCCTTGTTGGCGACCATGATCGCCATGTTGCCGTTGATTGCGCAGCCATAGCCGGGCGAGGTGGCGTTATTGAGCTTGTTGTCGACCTTGGCGGACCAATCCGGGCAGCCGGGCACGCTGGCCTCGGTGCGCGAGACGACGACGCGGGCTGTGCCGGGGGCGATATCGCCTTCAGTCACCGGGGCGATATCGGCCAGCAGGATGCCAAAGCGCCCCGCCACTTGCTCGACCGAGCCGCGTGTCTGGTTCGATTCCGTGGGATCATCCAGCGAAAGCCGATCACCATAGCCAAGATCGAGCGCTTCAAGCCAGCCGGCGAGGCGGCGCTGCTCGGAAACGGCAAGTCCGCCGCCGGGAAGGGTGGAGACATCGAACACCAGGCTGGTGCGCTGCACGACGGGCTGGCGGATGCTTTCAAGGCCGCGGTTGGCGTCGGCCGAAGCGCCGTTGCAGGCCGCTAGCGGCAGGCTCAGCACAGCGGCGAGGACAGCGGCCCGGGCAGCGCCCTGAAGGCGGGGCATACGAATGGACATGGGGGAGCCCTTTCTCACTGGAAGCTGAAACCGGGCGCAGCAGCGGCGCTGGCCTGACGGTTCTTGGAAGGACGGTTCTGGGAAGGACGGGCAGCCGCGAGCGGCGCAGCAGCGGGCGCCGCGCTGGCCAGCGCCTGCGGTGCGACATTGACCTGCGGAGCATCGAGCGAGCTAACCTTGGGATTGCCCGACTGGACCGTGCCCGGCCGTTCGGTCGGCTTGGGCCGATCACCCCCGCTGACACCGTCCGCCTCGATATGGCCCAGCACCTGCTGCAACGCCGTGGCCGATTGGAAGCCATCGGTGGGCAGCTTGATCGCGTTGGCATCAACTGGGTTCACCAGATACGGCGTCACCACGATGACCAGCTCGGTCTCACCCTTGCGATAGGCGGTCGAGCGGAACAGCGAACCCAGGATCGGCACATCGCCTGCGCCGGGCATCTTGGTGATCGTGTTCTGCACGCTGTTGCGCAGCAGGCCCGCGATCATGAAGCTCTGGCCCGAGCCCAGCTCGATGGTGGTCTCGGCACTGCGCACGGTCAATGCGGGCACCGTGGTGTTGTTGGTGATGATCGCGCCGTCCGACGACAGTTCGGACACTTCGGGCCGCACGCGCAGCGAGATGCGCCCGTTGGCGAGCACCGTGGGTGTATAAGCAAGGCTGACACCATACTTCTTGAACTCGATGGCGGTCACGCCAAGCCCGGTGTTGACCGGGATCGGATATTCGCCGCCCGCGAGGAAGTTGGCGGTTTCGCCTGAAAGCGCAGTGAGGTTCGGTTCGGCAAGGCTGGTGACGAGGCCGATGGTCTCACCCAGATCGAGCGCGCCCAGAATGTTGAGTCCGAACAATCTGCCCATCCCGGCAATGGTCTGCGTGCCTTGCAGCTGGGTCACGTTGGTGCCCGGCGCGGCGATGATGCCATCGGGATTGGTGGGCGAGCGAGCGGCGCCGGTCGGGTCGATCGTGAAGCCCTGCACGTTGCTGCCGATGCCAAGCGGCAGCCTGGGATCAGTGGTGATGAACGTGCCGGGTGGGCGGCCCTGCGCGACGCCGAACTTGAACCCGCCGGTGCCGTCGATGGTCGTGAGGTTGGTGCCGATCTGGCGCACGAGCGAGCGGTTCACTTCGGCGAACTTCACGTGGAGGTTCACCTGCAGCGGGGTCGCCATCTTCAGGCGGCTGATCACGTTGGTCTTGTCATCGACGAAGGCCTTGACGAGGCGCTCGGCCTCGGCAGCATCTTCGGGCGCGGCAATCGTGCCGGTCAGCAGCACGGTGTTGTTCATCGTCGAGGTGACGATCTTGGCCTCGGGCATCGCCAGCTTGAGCATCTGCTCGATGCTGTCGATATTGGTGCCGACGCGGACATTGGCCGACCACACCACATCGCCGTTCGCGTTGCTGGCATAGACCGTGGTCTCGCCGCCGGACTTGCCGAACACGTAGAGCTGGTTGGCCGATTTGACCTGCACATCGGCCACCGCATCATTGGCGACGAACACGTCGGTCATCTTGCCGGGCAGCGTGACGAGCTGGCCGCGGCCGATCGAGATCGCGATGCTGCGCGCCGGGCTGGTCACCGTCTGGGCGGCGGCGGGCGCGGGGGCCGAAACAAATGCCAGCGGCACCGATAGGGCTGCAAGCGAGAGCAGCGTGGTTGCGATTCGGGCCTTCATGGTCTTGCCTTTCGCGGGCGCAGTCTGGGCCTTGGTGGTGGCGGCTCGGGGAGCGCGGATGGTCATCTCAGTGTCCCCCGACTTTGACTTCGGTGGTGTCCTTGCCGCGGGTCACGCGGACCACCGGGCCGGGCGAGAACAAGGCGCGGGCGGCGTCGGTCATGCTGCCCCCAGCAGACGGGGCTTGCCGCGGGATGATCGAGCCCATCGCCTTGGCCATCGCCTGCATGGCAGCCGCCGGATCGGCCGGGGCCGAGCTCTTCTTGGGCTGGAAGCGCGAGACATCGCCGCCGGTCGCATAGCTGTTGCCGTCGGCCTCGATCGGCTTCGACATCGCTGCGCGCAGGATGCGTTCTTCTTCGGCCTTGCTGGCGCCAGCGGGGATCTTGATCTGGCCGAGCGCGAGCGCCTGTTCCAGTTCGCTCGAATTATCCGCCAGCGAACGCAGTGAGAGCGAGATCGTGCCGATGGTCTGCGCCACCGCGATCTTTTCGGCGATCTTGGGCGTGGCCTCGACCGTGACGGTGCTGAACGTGCGCACGCGGGTCTTGCCCTCGACCTGCTCCTGCGAGGTGGTCTGCTCGGTGGCGAGCACGCGCAGGTTCTTGAGGATGGTCTCGGCGGTCTTGAGCGGGATCAT
>JAIXYF010000036.1 GCA_027490345.1 Novosphingobium sp. | reverse complement strand
GGAGAAGACCAATGGTGCGTCGTCACCCCGCGCGATGAAGCCGACCTTGAGCGCCTTTGCGCGGTGATCGGCAGCGCCAGCCTTGCCGAATGGCTAGCAGAGCGGGACGCCCATTCCGCGGCAGAGGTGCTGCAGGCTGCCGGGGTGCCTGCCGCGCCCATGCTCCGCGCGGCAGAGATGGCGGGTCACCCTTATTACACCACGCGCGGCCTGTTCCGCGAGGAGCCGCACGAACTGCTGCCCGAGCCCATGACTGCGGAGCGCCGCCCCGCGATCTGGGATTCCATCCCCGATGCCGCTGCCCGCCCAGCCCCGCTCATGTGCCAGGACACTTACGCCGTGATGCAGGACTGGCTAGGGCTGGACGAAGACGAATGCGCCCGGCTGGAAGCCGAAGGCGTGCTGGAAACCGTGCCGGAAAAAATCCGCACGATGGTTGCCACCAAATCCTATCTGGAGAGTGCCCGATGAGCCTGATGACCGATCCCGAACGCATTCCCGTCATCATCGGTGTCGGCCAATGCAACGACCGGCCCGAAGACCCGCAGCTTGGCCTTGATCCGCCGGGGTTGATGGCCGCCGCGCTGCGCCTTGCCGAAGCGGATGCGGGGTGCGGGAACCTGCTGGCTGATCTTGGCAGCCTTGCCATCGTTGATCAGATCAGCTTCCGGCACCTCGGCAACTTGTGTGATCGTGTCGCGAGTGCCATCGGCGCGAACCCGGCGGTCAACTACCAATCCGAAGCGCCGCACGGCGATACGCCGATCCGCCTGCTCAACGAAGCGGCCAACCGCATCGGCGCGGGCGAAATCAGGCTTGCCGCCGTGGTGGGCGCAGAGGCGCTGCGCACCGCCGCTGGCCTTGCCAAGCTGGCGGCAGCCCAGCAAGGCGGGCAGGGCGAGGACAAGAGCTATAACGCCGTCCGCAATGTCTCCACCCGCCGCGATCCGACATACGCGCAGGCGCATGGGCTGACCGCGCCGGTTGATGTCTATCCGATCTACGAGAACGCAGGCCGCGCAGCCTATGGCCAGACATTGGCGGAGGCGCAGGCCGAAAGCGGCGCGATCTGGGCGGGGATGAGCGAAGTTGCCGCCGCCAATGAAGGCGCGTGGATCAGGAAGGCCGTGAGCGCGCAGGACATCCTCACCCCCGGCCCCGCCAATCGGCCGCTGGCTTTTCCCTATACCAAGCTAACCGTCGCCAATTCCTCGGTCAATCAGGGCGCGGGCTTTATCGTCGCCAGCCTGGCCGAAGCGCGGCGGCGCGGGATTCCCGATGAGCGGCTGATCTATGTCGGCATGGGCGCGGCGGCCAAGGAAGATCCCAGCATCTTGCGCCGCGACCGCTATGACCGTTCATCCAGCATGGACACCGCGATCCGCCGGACGCTGGAGCTGAACCAAATGACGGTGGCGGACTTCGACCATGTCGAGCTTTACAGCTGCTTCCCCTGCGTGCCCAAGATGGCGCGGCGCGTGATCGGCTGGCCGGTGGAGCGGCCCGCCACCGTGTTCGGCGGCCTGACCTTCGGCGGCGGCCCCATCGCCAATTACATGAGCCACGCGGTCGTCTCGATGGCCCAGCGCCTGCGCAGCGGGGACGGCCAGACCGGGTTCCTGTTTGCCAATGGCGGCTATGCGACCGACAACCACTGCATCGTGGTTTCGCGCCAGCCTATTGCCGCGGCGCAATTCCCGCAGGACTTCGATTATCAGGCCGAAGCGGACGCAGCGCGCGGACCGATCCCGGAGTTGGAGAAGGACTATACCGGACCGGCGACGGTGGAGAGCTATACCGTGTTCCATGGCCGCGACGGCGCGCCATCCAGCGGCGTGGTGATCGCGCGCACGCCCGCGGGCAAGCGCACGCTGTGCCATATCGATGTGGCGGATGCGGGCCTATGTGCGTTCTTCATGGACGGCGCGGCGGAGCCGGTGGGCACGAGCGGGGCGATTGCTCTGGAGGGTGAACGGCGGGTTTGGATGCGATAGGCCGCGTCCCCAAATCAAAATACCAGTAGCCGCTGCGCCCCGCCGCCCTATCATCGCGCTCCTGATCACAGGAGGATGAGCATGAGCGGACGGTTTCACGGCAAGGTTGCGCTGATCACCGGGGGCACCTCGGGCATCGGGGCAGGCACCGTGCGGCGGCTGGCCAGCGAAGGCGCGAAAGTGGTGTTCACTGGCTCCAACGCGGCGCTCGCCGAAGTCCTGTCTGCCGAAACCGGCAGCGAATTCATCTCCCACCGCGTGCAGGAAGCTGCCGCTTGGGATGGCCTGATGGCGGAGATCGCAGGCCGCTACGGCCGGCTTGATATTGCCTTCGCCAATGCCGGGATCGAGACCGGCGACAGTAGCGTGGAGGATATCACCCTAGACGCGTGGGAGCGGATCATGGGCGTGAACCTGACCGGCGTTATGCTGACGATCCAGCACGCGATCCGCGCCATGCGTGCCAACCCCGATGGCGCGGCAGGCTCGATCATCGTCAATTCCTCGATGAGCGCCTATCGTCCGATGGGCAATTTCGTGGCCTATTCCGCGAGCAAGGGCGCGCTGATTGCGCTGACCAAATCGGCCGCGCTCCACTGCGCAAACCAGAAGACGAAGATCCGCGTCAATTCGATCCACCCCGGCGTGGTGGAAACCGAAATGATCCGGGGTGTGATCGACCGCAGCCCCGATGCCGCCGCTGCGCGCGCGCAATTTGAAGGGATGGCGCCGATTGGCCGCATGGCGCAAGTGGACGAAGTGGCAGCGTTGGTGGCGTTTCTGGCCTCGGACGAGGCGGGGTTCATTTCCGGCTCGGAATACGGGATCGACGGGGCCAGCACGGCGGGGATGATGGGGGTCTGACGCGAAAAAGGCCCGGGTCGCCCCGGGCCTTTTCATGTGCCGTGCTGCGGCCCTCGATCTTCAGGCCGCCGCGCCAAGATAGCCTAGCTGCCCGGCCTTGAACACGGCCTGGCTGCGGTTCACCGCGTTGAGCTTTTCGCCCGCGCGCTGGATGTGATAGCGCACCGTGGCGTGGCTGAGCGCCAGGATCAGGCTGATTTCCTTGTCGGTCTTGCCGATGGCAGCCCAGCGCAGGCATTCCACTTCGCGCTTGGACAGGCGGCAATCGCTTGGGATCCACTGCTGCGTGCGCATCGTGCTGACATAGCTGGCCACGAAGCGGCGGGTGAGAGCGCCGAGGAAATCGCCCTGTTCGGCGAACACGGCTGAGAGATCATCGATGGTCTTGTCGGTTGGCACGAAGCTGGCGGCGGCGATCTGCCCGAACGAGAGGTGCGAGGGGATCACGATCATCGACCGCGCTTTGCTGAACTTGTGGAATTCCGAAAAGTTCAGATCTTCCAGATAGTTGTTGCGGGCCACCGTGAACGCGCCGTGCGCGTTGCACCAGAACGGCTCGCTCTCATACCGTGTGGCGCGCGGGAACGGGGAGGACAGCGCCAGCGTTCCGTTTTCCCACCAGCGCTCCCCATCGGCGGTCCAGCCAAAAATGTCGGCGTTGATGATCTTACCGTCCGCGTCGAGCATTTGCACTTTCGACGAAATGTCGGGGCAGACTGCTATGCGCAAGTCCAGTTTCAAGGCAACGTCGCGAATAGCGATTGCGGCGGGCCGCACGTCTTCAACAGCCCGAATCGTCACCTGCTCGAAGGTGGTGGTCGCCCAGTCCATGCTGCATCCTCTGGCCTGTGCCGGTTGGTCCGGCATTCAGTTCGATTCGCATGCTAACCCAGAGCGTGCCGTAGCGGAAGCCCCATGCTGAATGGTTCCAACATGGGGCTTCTGCGCCACAGCTTGTTGCTGTTTCGGCTTGGCCGAAACAGGATGGTCCCGCACCGGTGCGGCCATCCGCGTAAGCGGATCAGATCAAAGCCCGAGGACCTGTTTGGCGATGATCGTCTTTTGCACTTCATCCGAGCCGCCGAAGATCGTGTAGGCACGGCCATTGAGATAGGCTGGCATCGAAAGCTGCGCGGCGCGGCTGCCGACATATTCGGGCGCTTCGTTGCCATAGAGCGGGCGCGTGACGGGCAGCTGCAGCCCTTCGTAGCCAAACAGGTCCACTGCCAGCTCGTCGATCTGCTGGCGCAGGTTCGAACTGGTGAGCTTGACCAGCGAGGTCTGCGGGCCAGCCGGGCGGCCCTTGGCCAGTTCGGCCAGAATGCGCAGTTCGGTCACCTCGAAGGCCTGCGCTTCGAGCCGGAGGCGGGCGAGGCGCTGCGAGATGTTGGGATCGTGGATCATCGTGCCGCCAGAACCGCTTCCGCTGCCCGATGCCTCCTCACGCGCCCAGCGCTCGATCCGGTCAAGTTTGGCCAGCAGCGCCGGCGCCGCGCACGAGCCGCCGCGTTCGTTTTCGAGCAGGAACTTGGCAATCGTCCAGCCCTGCCCTTCCTCACCGATCAGGTTGTCGGCGGGGGTTTCGGCATTGTCGAAGAACGTGGCGTTCACTTCGTGGTCGTTCGCCATCGTGACGATCGGCGAAACGCTGACGCCCGGCTGCTCCATCGGGATCAGCAGGAAGCTGATGCCGCGCTGTTTTTGCACGCTGGGATCGGTGCGAACGAGCGCGAAGATCCAGTTGGCGTGGTGCGCATGAGTGGTCCAGATCTTGGAGCCATTGACCACATACTTGTCGCCAACCCGCTCGGCGCGCGTCTTCACCGCAGCAAGATCGGACCCGGCGCCCGGCTCCGAATAGCCCTGGCACCAGTAATCCTCGCCCGAAATGATGCGCGGCAGGAAGCGCGCCTTCTGTTCGGGTGTGCCGAAGTGGCAGATCACCGGGCCAACGAGGCGCAGGCCCAGGATCGGCAGCGACGGCGCACCGGCAATCGCGCATTCCTTCTCGAAGATGTACTTCTGCGTCGGCGTCCAGCCGGGACCGCCGTCCTCGACCGGCCATGAGGTGGCGAGCCAGCCCTTTTCGGCGAGGATCGCCTGCCATTCGCGGGTAATATCGGGCTCGGTGAACACGCTCGGCGTGCCCGCCGCGCCTTCACGCAGGCGGGCGTTGAGCTTGTCATCGAGGAACGCGCGGACTTCCTTCTGGAAGGCGAGGTCCTCGGGGGCGAAATCCATATCCATAACAAATACCCTTAGCCAATAACCCTTAGGCAATCTCGCTCATGGCCCAGCGAATGCCGCGCCGCAGCGTTTCGTAATACACGGGATAGTTCCATCCGCAGCGTTCGGGATGTGTCCAGAAGGGCAGGAGTTCAATCACATCGAAGTGGCTGCGGCAGTGGCCGAGCGTGTTGTAGAGCACGCCGCCCTTGCCGTGATCGCGCAGGTACAGCACCGGCACGACGACGTTGTCGTAGTTCGCCTCGGTAAAGCCGGTCGCCTCACCGTCAAATCGTGTCTGCATCAGGACCTTGATCGGCGCCTTCTGCTTCATGATGTAGAGCTCGTCGATGATATCGAAATCTTCGAGGCCCTGCGTCAGGGGGTGAGTCTTATCGGTCACCTCGACGCGGAACGGACCAATCGGCGGGTGCGCCTTGAACTGGGTGCCCAGCACTTCCATCAGATCATCGCGTTCTTCCGGGCAATCGACCCCGCCTTCAACGAACTTCAGGATCGAATTGGTGCCATGCAGCGCCAGCCAGCGCCCGCCGCGATCAAGGAATTCCTTGATCTTCACCGTCTCTTCAGGCGTCGGCAGCACGGTGCAGGTATAGGTCACGAGGAACTGGCACTGCTCCAGCCGCTCGGTGTTGGAAAAATCCATCGCCACGGTGGTGCGGATCTCGGGATGCTCGCCCAGCAGTTTGAGCACTTCAAGCCGGGCGAAGTCGATATCGTGGTATTTGCCCGCAGCCACGAAGTGGGCGTCGATCCGTTTCATTCCATGCACTCCAATATCCCGGCGCCCTCAGGCTGCGCGGGCATAATCCAGAATATCGCTGGCGGGATCGCCGAACAGCTTTGACAGGAGCACGATGCGCTTGAGGCCGTGGCCCACGCCCAGTTCGTCGCTCATGCCCATGCCGCCGTGCAATTGCACCGCCTGATGGCCGACCCAGATCGCGTTCTCCGCGACATGCGCCTTGATCGCCGCCATCGGCGCTTCGGGCTGCAGCAGCGCGCGCAGGACCGCAGATTGTATGCTTTCGACCCGCGCATAAACATCGACCATGCGGTGCTGCAGCACCTGAAACCGGCCGAGCGGCTGGCCGAACTGCTCACGCGTTTTGAGGTATTCCAGCGTATCGGCAAACAGCCTCTGGGCAATGCCGACCATTTCCGCCGCCGCCAGCAGCCGCGCTTCCTCGATCACCGCGCCGAGATCTGCGCTAAGCGGGCCTTGCGCCGCCGCGTCGTGGAACGTGACGATAGCTGCAACACCGCCATCGGCCACTGGATAGGGCCGCACTTCGACCTCGGCCGCCTTGGCATCGACGACATAGAGCGCGGTCTTGCCGCCATCTTCGGCGGTGACGACGAACACGTCTGCTGCGCCGCCGCCCAGCACGAACTGCTTGGTGCCCGAGAGCTTGCCGCCCCGCACTTTCACGCCTTGCGCTTCAACGGCGAAGCGGCGGCCCGGTTCGGCAAAAGCGAAGGCCGCGAGCTTCTCGCCCGCGATCACGCTTTCGAGATGCGCCGAACCTGCCAACAGACGCGCGGGAAGGAAGCCGCATTCCAGCCAGGGCTCCACCGCCTGCGCATGGCCGAGTGCCTGCGCCACGACCGCCAAATCGCCGTGCGAGCCGCCCATACCGCCATCGTCTTCCCCGGCGGCGAGGCCGATCAGCCCCAGCTCTGCCAGTTCCTGCCAGCGCGCGCGGTCAATCCCGCCGGGAAGCGCCCGCGCCGCGCGGCGCGCTGCCATGTCCTGCCCAGAACAGAAGCGTTCGACCGCTGCCTTGAACAGTTCCTGGTTCTCATCAAGATCGAAGTTCACGCGGCAGCCTTCTTGAAGGTGATGGGAACGGAGACGAACCCGCGCAGCAGCAGGTTGGGCGAGACGCGCAGCTCCGCACCGTCCTTGATGCGGATATCATCGAGCCGCCGCAACAGTTCGGTGAACGCCACGGTCATCTCCTTGCGGCTCAGCATGTTGCCCACGCACATGTGGATGCCCTTGCCAAACGCAAGGTGGGTGCGCGCATTAGTGCGTTCGACGTCGAACGCGTCGGGATTAGGGTACTTGGCCGGATCGCGGTTTGCCGCAGCATAGCGCAGCATGATCATCTCGCCTGCCTTGTAGGGACGGCCGCCCAGCTCGGTATCCTTGGTCACCAGCCGCCACATGCCCGCCGTCGGCGTATCGAGCCGCAGCACTTCCTCGATCATGTTGCCGATCAGCGCGGGATTGGCGCGGACTTTGGCCTGCTGTTCGGGATTCTGCGCGAGGTGGACGATACCACCCGCCAGCGAGTGCGTCGTCGTCTCGTTGCCCGCCACCATCAGCTGCTGCGCGATCGAGAGGATTTCGGCATCATCGAGCGGGGTTTCCCCATCGAGCCGGGCATTGACGACAT
>JAIXYF010000413.1 GCA_027490345.1 Novosphingobium sp. | reverse complement strand
CGACGGCCTTCAGGCAGGCAAGATCGGTGCAACCGGCTTCCTTTGCGACCCTGGCGGCGAACGCTTCCGCCTGCGGCAGCGCGCGCAAGGGGGCGGCGCAAGCGCTGCTCTGGATGATGGCGCGGCGGAACAAGGCGCGCGTTTCGGCTGGCGCCATCAGGTGCATGCAGACCGAGGCGGCACCGGCGGATTCGCCCGCCAGCGTGATGTTTTCCGGATCGCCGCCAAACACTGCGATATTGGCCTTCACCCAGCGCAGGGCGAGGCGCTGGTCTTCAAGGCCGAGGACATGGCCCTCGCCCGGCGTTCCGGCGGGCGGGGCCATGAAGCCGAACACGCCAAGCCGGTAGTTCACGCTGACGACGACGGCATCCATGCCCTGTGCCAGCCGGTCCAGCCGGTAGAGCGAGGCCGCGCCGCCGACGAACGCGCCGCCGTGGATCCACAGCAGCACGGGGCGCTTGGCAGCAGGGGCAAGCGGGCGGCTGATATTGAGGGTGAGGCAGTTTTCCTCGTCGCTGCGTTCGGTCAGGCCATAGCGCGCGGCCTGCGGGCAGGCCCCGCCAAAGTGCATGGCGGGCAGGACACCGGCCCACGGGGCGGCGGGCTGCGGCAGGCTCCACCGCGCATCGCCGGAAACGGGCGCGGCATAAGGGATGCCGCGAAATTCGAGGACGCCATTTCGCACAAAGCCTTCGACCTGGCCCGCAGCGGTGGTGACGATTTCTCCCTGGGGCGCAGATTGGGCAGCCAGCGGCGCG
Organism: Novosphingobium sp.; assembly: GCA_027490345.1. Classification (GTDB taxonomy): domain Bacteria; phylum Pseudomonadota; class Alphaproteobacteria; order Sphingomonadales; family Sphingomonadaceae; genus Novosphingobium. Next base: position 9,500 of record JAIXYF010000413.1, on the reverse strand, counting down.
GCAGGAAACAGTGCGGCGAGGGCGAGCAGGGCGCTCCAGCATTTTAAGATCATGGGCGGCGGTCCATTTCGGTTTGCGCCCGTTGGTACGCATGGGGGCGCCGGTTGCAAGCCTTCGCGGCACTGCGCGGGCCCAAGCGCTCTCATTTTTGAGGGCCGCGAATTTGCGCAAGGTCAAAGCCTGCGCCCGCCGGGCTGCGCCATCATGCCGGGCGCAGAAGGAGAGCAGGCATGGTCGAGACGCTGACAGGCACCAATCGTTCCAAGGGCATTCCCTATGATGCGCTGCTGGATATGGATACCCACGCGGTGCCGCCGCGCCTGCGTGAGGACTGCCCGATTGCGCCGGGGCCGACGGTTGTCGATCCCAGCATCTATTATTCGCGCGATTTCTTTGATCTGGAGGTCGAGCGGTTGTGGAAGCGGGTGTGGCAGATGGCCTGCCACGAAGACGATATTCCGAACGTGGGCGATAGCCATGTCTATGACATCGCGCATCTTTCCTATGTCATCGTGCGGACCGCGCCAGACGAGATCAGGGCCTTTCCCAACGCCTGCCTCCATCGGGGGCGCGCGCTGCTCACAGAGCACAGCACGGGGCTGCACGAATTTCGCTGCCCGTTTCACGGCTGGGCGTGGAAGATCGACGGCGCGCTGAAGGAAGTGCCGTGCCAGTGGGACTTCCCCTCGGTCTCCGCCAAGACGCACAGCCTGCCGCCGCTCAAGGTGGGCCGCTGGGGCGGCTGGGTGTTCATCAACCCGGATGACAACGCCGAGCCTCTTGAGGACTTCCTTGGCGATATTGATCGGCATTTCCAGCCGATCCCGTTCGAGCGGCGCTACAAGGCGGTGCACGTGGCCAAGAAGCTGCGCTGCAACTGGAAGGTGGCGCAGGAGGCCTTCATGGAGGCCTATCACGTGGTGGCGACGCACCCGACGCTGCTGGATGTGATGGGCGATGCCAATTCGAAGTATGATGTGTTCGGCAACATGTCGCGCGCGATTTCGGCCAATGGCCTGCTCAGCCCGCACGTGAACCCGGCGCTGGTGGCCGAGCCGCTGGAGGGCGCCAAGACTTATGCCAAAGTGCGCCACGCGCTTTCGGGCAATGTTTATGAACGGCTGGGCGAGGACCGGGTGCAAGTGACCGCGCGCGATGGGCGCATCGGCATCTTCGACCATCAAGCGCACCATATCGAAGGGGCGCTGGATCACGCCGATGTGCAGTTGTGCGATTGGGTGGGCGGACGCCTGCCCGAAGGGTGGGAGCTGGAGGAAGATCAGACCAGCAGCGGCCCGGTGCCCGATCGGCGCGGGGCGATGGCGCACGAAGCGCGCGAACGCTGGCGCAAGGTGCTGGGCGATGAAGTGGATACCATGTCTGACGCCGAGTTCGTCGACACGATCTATTACAACATCTTCCCCAACATCAGCCCGTGGGGGTGCCTCAACCCCATTTTCTACCGGTTCCGCCCGCTGCACGACAATCCGGAAGAGTGCATCCACGAGACGATGTTCATGATGCCGGTGAAGCAGGGCGAACCGCGCCCCGCGCCTGCCAAGGTCCACTGGCTCGATTTCGACGATGACTATTGCGATGCTGAAGAGCTGGGCATGCTGGCCAAGGTGTTCAATCAGGACGTGGTCAACCTGCCGCACGTGCAGCGCGGCATGAAGTCGATCAAATCGAAGGAGATCGTGTTTGCCAACTATGGCGAGACGAAGATCCGGCACTTCCATCAGTTGCTGACCGCGCAACTCTCGCGCTAGGCTGCGCCAAGCAAAAATGACAATTGCAGGCAGGGCTGCCGGGGATCACTCTCTGCCAGAAACTGCCCGACCCGGGATTCGAGGATAAGACCATGTCACGTGAACAGCTGATCGAGATGACCCGTTCGCTTATCGCCCATGGCGATGCGGGCACGATGGAACTGGCGGACGAAGTCGTGCGCATCCCCGCCTCGACCTATACCGACGAGGCGCTGTTCGAGCGCGAGAAGAAGCAGATCTTTCGCCGCCTGCCGCTGATGGTCGGCCCTTCGTGTGAGATTCCCAATCCCGGCGATTACAAGGCGATGGACATTTGCGGTGTGCCGCTGCTGCTCACGCGCCAGCGCGATGGCTCGGTCGGCGCGTTCCTCAACATGTGCTCGCACCGCGGCAATCCCGTGGCTTCGGGCAGCGGCAATGCCAATCGCTTCACCTGCGGCTATCATGGCTGGACGTTTAAAAACGACGGCGATCTGATCGGCGTGGCCAGCCCGCAGGATTTCGGCGCGGTCGACAAGGCGGCGCTCTGCCTGACGAAGTTCCCGGTTTATGAAAGCGCGGGCCTGATCTGGGCGACGCTTGATCCGGGTTCCAAGCTTTCTATTGCCGATTACCTGTGCGGCTATGATGGCCTGCTTGAATCGTTTGGCCTCAAGGACTGGTATCTGTTCAGCCAGCGCACGCTTTCCGGGCCGAACTGGAAGACGGCTTACGACGGCTACCTCGACTTCTACCACCTGCCGGTGCTCCACGCGGCCACGTTCGGTTCGGATTTCTACAACCGCGCCAACTACTTCGAGTTCGGGCCGCACCAGCGCCTGTCCACCCCTTCGAAGTTCGCGATCAAGGTTTCGTCGGAAGACGGCGAGCAGATGGATCTCACGGCGATGAAGGACGAGGAGATCCCCGACGACGTGCTGGTGCAGGGCGTGTGGACGATCTTCCCGCACATCTCGATCGCCAGCTTCTATGGCGGCGGCCTGCGCGGCGCGATGATCAGCCAGCTCTTCCCCGGCAACAAGGTGGGCGAAAGCTACACCACGCAGTTCTACGTCATGGAAAAGAAGCCGGACGACGAAGTGGCGATCAAGGCCGCGCACGAGCAGTTCGATTTCCTTGAGATCGTGGTGCGCGACGAGGACTACAAGACCGGCAAGCGCCAGCACGAAGCGCTGCAGAGCGGCCTGATGAAGGACGTGCTGTTCGGCCGCAACGAGCGCGGCGGACAGGTGTTCCACACCTGGGCGGCGAAGCTTCTCGAAGCGACCGATGACGAACTCGTCGACATGTTCGCGCGTGAGGCGCAGCGCGAAGCGGCGGAGTAATTTTTGCATGGGGCTGCGACGTGATTGCGCCGCAGCCCCGGCAGGCATAGGCTCACTTCCTCGGGGCATGGGGGAGGATACCGTGGGCGTTTACAGGCTACTGGGGCTGGCCCTGCTGGCAGGCGGCGCGGCCACGGCTGCGACCACATTGCACCGCGCGCCGCCATCAGACGCGGCGGCGCTGGCCATGCTCGATCCTTCCCGGCTGGCAGCGGCGGCCTGCGCGCAAAACGCACGGGCGAATGCGCCGGTGCTGCTGCAGCGGCTCCGGCAAGCGGCGGCGCTGATGGGGCCGGTCGTGCCGGGAACGTTCCCGCTGTATGGCGGAGTGCCGCGTTCGGCACTTGAGCCGGGCGGACTGACGGCAGCGGCGCGGCCGTGGTTCGATCAGGGCCTGCTCATGGCCTATAACTTCAATCACGCAGCGGCGGTTGCCTCGTTCCGCAAGGCGCAGGCGCTCGCGCCCGGGTGTGCGTTGTGCTTCTGGGGCGAGGCGCTGGTGCAGGGGCCGAACATCAACGCGCCGATGGATGCCAAGGCGCTGGCGCCGACGCTGCAGGCGCTGGCCAAGGCGCAGGCGCTGGCGGGCGATGCCCTGCCGCTTGACCGGGCGCTGATCGGGGCGCTGGCGGCGCGTTATTCCGCTGATCCCAAGGCGGACCGGGCGGCGATGGACGCGGCTTATGCCGATGCCATGCTGGGGCTGGCGGCGCTGAGGCCGGGCAATGATGATCTGGCAGTGCTGGCCGCCGAAGCAGCCATGGATACCAGCCCATGGAACTATTGGCAGCCGGGCCGAGCCCAGCCGCGCGTGCGGATCGATCAGGCAGTGTCGCTGATTGAGGGCGTGCTGGCGCGGCACCCCGGGCACCAGCAGGCAGCGCACCTCTATATTCATCTGATGGAAAACCACGTCAGCCCGGCGCGGGCAGAACAGGCGGCCGATGCGCTGGCGCTGGGCGCGATGCCGGAGGCGGGGCATCTGGTGCACATGCCCGGGCACATCTTCTATCGGATCGGGCGCTACAAGGATTCGATCCGCGCCAATGTGGCGGCGGCGAAAGCGGATGAGGGCTATCTGGCGCGAGTTCCGGACGATGGGCTCTACCGCTATGGCTATTATCCGCACAACGTCCACTTCATCGTGGCATCGGCCCAGCAGGCGGGCGATCTGGGGCTGGCGGTGGCACAGGCGCGCAAGCTTCTGCGCATCATCCCTGAAAGCAAGGCGGTGGAACTGGGCTGGGTGCAGGCGGTGGTGGCCGCGCCTTCGTTCGCCTTTGCGCAAGGCGGCAGCCCGGCGCAGATACTGGCGCTGCCCCGGCCCGATGCGCGCCTCCCCTATGTGCGGGCGATGTGGCACTATGCGCGCGGAGTGGCCTTTGCCCGGCTGAACCGGCCTGCCGCGCTGGCTGCGGAACTGGCGGCGATGGAGCGCATGGCCGCCGATCCCGGGATCACCGCGCTGGAAGCGCAAGGCGTGCCGGGAGCGGATCTCATCCATCTGGCGCAGCACGTGATGCGCGGGCGCATGGCTTTTGCGCGGGCAGACTATGCCGGGGCGGCGGAGCATTATCGCAAGGCGCAGGTGATCGAGGGGACCATCCCCTATCAGGAGCCGCCCTTCTGGTATTACCCGGTGGGCCAATCGCTGGGCGCGGCGCTGCTGGCGGGCGGCAAGGCGGCGGAAGCGCGCGAGGCTTTCCAGCAGGCGCTGCTGGTCGCGCCGGGTAATGGCTGGGCGCTGTGGGGGCTGGCACAAAGCGAGGCTGCGCTGGGGCACAAGCTGGAAGCGCGCGCAGCACAGGCGGCGCTGGACCGGGCGTGGCTGGGCGACCGGCGGCTGCTGCGGCTGGACCGGCTTTAGGGCAGATTACCCGGCGACAGCGAGCCGGTTGCGGCCTGCGTGCTTGGCGGCATAGAGCGCGTTGTCTGCGCGGCACAGCAAGTGATCAAGACTTTCGTCCGCGCGCGATATGGCAACGCCGAAGCTGGCGGTCATCCGTGTCAGCCCAGCCGGGGTGATCAGCGGCAGCGCTTCCAGCCGCCCGCGGATCGTCTCGACCATGGCTTCACCGGCAGCGCGTGCGTTTTCGCCCGGGTCCAGCACAAACAGCAGGCCGAACTCTTCGCCGCCAAGCCGCGCCACCAGCGCATCGGCGGGCGCGGCAGCCGTGATCACGGCGGCGGCGTGCTGCAGCGCAAGGTCGCCGCCGGCATGGCCGAGGCTGTCGTTGATGTGCTTGAAGTGATCGAGATCGACCATCGCCAGCATATGCGCCCTGTCGTTTCCCAGCCGGGCGGTGGCCTGTTCGACAAAGGCGCGGCGATTGCTCAGCCCGGTCAGCGGGTCTTGCCGCGCGAGCCGGTCAAGCTGCGCGTTGAGCTGCGCCATCCGCCGCGCGGACCAAGCATAATAGAGAAACGAGGGCGGAGCGACGAGCGCGGGGATGGCGAAGGCAGCGAGCATCGCATCGTGGTAATAAATCGTGCCGCCGATCTGGAACAGCGCGTGTGTGATCGCCATCGAAACGCCGATGGACAAGCCGACGACGAGGATTCCTGCCACGATCAGACGGGCTGGATGGGATGGGCTGCTCCAGGCCATGCCCAAGTTTAGCCGATGCGGCGTTAACGATCAGTTGTGCACGGCGCGGGGCATCAGCCGTCCTTGTAATAATAGCTGTAGCCGTTGATCGCGGGCGCGCCGCCCAGGTGGGCGTAGAGCACACGGCTGCCTTCGGGAAAGAAGCCCTTGCGCGTGAGGTCGATCATGCCCTGCATCGATTTGCCCTCGTAGACCGGATCGGTGATCATCGCTTCGGTGCGCGCGGCGAGGCGGATCGCGTCGTTGGTTTCATCGGACGGAACGCCATAGGCGGGATAGGCGTAGTCCGGGTTGATCACGATCTCGTCTTCACGCACCTTGCGGCCAAGTTTCACGAGCTCGGCGGTGTTGTCGACGATGGAGCGGACCTGATCGCGGGTCTGCTCCAGCGTGCCGGAGGCATCGATGCCGATCACGGTGTGAGCGCGGTCCTGCGCTGCAAAGCCCACGATCATCCCGCCCTGCGTGGAGCCGGTTACGACGCAGACGACGATGTAATCGAACTTGAAGCCGAGCTGCTCTTCTTGGCTCGCCACTTCCTCCGCAAAGCCGACATAGCCGAGCGCGCCGAGCTTGTGGACTGAGGCCCCGGCGGGGATGGCATAAGGCTTGCCGCCTGCGGCCTTGACGCTTTCGATCGCGTCTTCCCAGCTCTGCCGGATGCCGATATCGAACCCGTCTTCCACCAGTCGGCTGTCTGCGCCCATCAGGCGGGTCAGCAGGATATTGCCCACGCGGTCGTAGACGGCATCATAATGCGGCACCCACTTTTCCTGCACGACAACGCATTTCATGCCGAGCTTGGCGGCAGTGGCGGCGACCATGCGGGTGTGGTTGGATTGCACGCCGCCGATGGAAACCAGCGTGTCCGCGCCCGAGACAATGGCATCGGGCACGATGTATTCGAGCTTGCGCAGCTTGTTGCCGCCGAACGCGAGGCCCGAGTTGCAATCATCGCGCTTGGCCCAGATCTCGACCTTGCCGCCCAGCGCTTCGCTGAGCCGGGGCAGGCGCTCGATGGGGGTAGGGCCATAGGTGAGCGGGTAGCGTTCGAACGGTGCGAGCAGGGACATGGTGGCTCCTGGGCAGGGGTGTGATTCGCAGCGCAAGCTAATTGAAAGCGCGTGGAAGGTGCTTGCAATCTTGGGGGCTGTATTCGCAAATTTCAGGATCATTTGGCTTTTTAAAAGTCATTATGTCCGATAATAGCTATATATATGAAAGAACCTTCCATCGAGCTGGACCGGATCGACCGCAACTTGCTGCGGCTGCTGCAGGCGGATGGGCGGCGCTCCAACGCGGAACTGGCCGAGGCCGCCAACATCAGCCCGGCCACCTGCCACCGGCGCGTGGCGCGGCTGGTGGAAGCGGGCGCGATCACCGGCTTTCGGGGCGCGGTCGCTCCCTGTGTGGTGGGCCTCGGCACGCTGGTCATGGTCGGCGTGGTGCTGGACCGGTCCACCCCGGAAAGCTTTGCCGCATTCGAAGGTGCGGTGATGGGCATGAAGGAAGTGCTCGATTGCAATCTGGTCGCGGGCGATTTCGACTATCTGCTCAAGATCCGCGTGCGCGATATTGCCGATTTCAACGTGCTCCACGGCCAGCGGCTGCTGACCCTGCCGGGCGTGCGGCAGACGCGGACGTTCTTCGTGATGAAGGAAGTGAAGGAAAACGCGCCGCTGGGATTTTGAAGCGGGGGCGTGGAGGCAGGTGCGCTTGCCTCCACACATCAGGCCACGATGAAGATGTCCGTATGATCAACAATCCGGGATGCGAAGCCCGAGATGCGGGCAAACTGGACGGCGGCCATGCCCCCGATGCCGTCAACGTCATAAGACAAGATCCCGGTCGTCGTATCATAGATGATCCGGTCATCGCTATTGTGTGCGCTGGTGGCGCCGGGCGCGCTGTGGAATGCGGCTTCATCGAGGCTGCCAGTATGCGCGATGCCTGAGAAGATCGCCTGCTTGAGCTGAATGATGTCGCCGCCGGAATGCTGGAAATCTGCGATAACGTCACGATTGAGTTTTGCGTTCGGCTTTGTGTTGAAGATGAAGGTATCCGCGCCTGCACCGCCGACAAGCGTATCGTTGCCCAAACCGCCTGCCAGGTTGTCTTTCCCTGAGCCGCCTTCCAGACGGTCGATCCCGGCCCGGCCAACCAGCGTGTCGTTACCTTCAAAGCCGCGCAGGAAATCCCGGTCTGCGGTGCCGAAAAGCGTATCGGTTCCGGCGGTCCCGTCATCGTCCTTGACCGTGAACTCGTACGTGAAGAGGGCGTTTGTGCCGTATCGTGCATCAGTGAAGCTGAAAAACAGGCCCAGGGTGAACTGCTCATCCCCTTCCGCGCCATTGTCGGCATTCAGAACGAATCGCAGAGTCTCATCCCAGCCCCAGCTTGACCGGATAACGTCGAAATAGTCGGCCGGTGCGCTGACAGGGTCGAGCAGGTTCGGGACGTTCCAGAAATCATCATAGGAAGCGGTTCCGGACTTTGGCACGATGGCGACCCAGACTGTGTCTGGAAAAGGCCGGCCGCCATCGAGATGGACGGTAATAGATCGTCCCAGCCCCCCGACTCCCCTTGTAGTTGAACCTTCCGCAAGCTCGGTCTGGATGTCCGACGTGACAGTGATGTTGCCGATCTTTGTAAGGAAGTCCAAGTCTCACTCCATGGTAAATATTGGATATGGATATAAGCAGAAATAAGCGATTGCAACTGCAATTTGGGGAGTTTTGGGCCGGCGATTTCTTAGGCGGGTACTGGAAAGATCAGGGCATGCATGGGGTAAGGTAGGCAAAGTAGGGCAGGCTATTGCCGGGGCGATATGCAAGGAACCGAAAGGCATATTCAACTCGGCAACCGGCAATGCGGCATTTGACACGCTCGCGCCGCCGCTTATCCCTAGGGCGGGTCGAGCAAAGGGGATTGGCGTGGGCGTAGTGGGGATTGCAGAAGCAGGTCAGACGGGGCCAAACCAGTCTGGTACAGTGGAGCTGAGCCGCACCCTGCTGCCGCGCCACGTTTCGATGATCGCGATTGGCGGGATCATCGGGGCGGGGCTGTTTGTCGGCTCGTCCACCACGATTTCGCTCACGGGCCCTGCCGCAGTCATTTCCTATCTGATCGCGGGCCTCCTCATCCTGCTCGTCATGCGCATGATCGCGGAAATGGCCATCTTGCTGGAAGGCGTGCAGAGCTTTCCTGACTTTGCGCGCGCGGGGCTGGGGCATCTGGCGGGGTTCCTTTCGGGCTGGCTCTACTGGTATTTCTGGGTCGTGGTGGTGGCGGTGGAGGCGATTGCCGGGGCCAAGATCATCGGCGGCTGGCTGCCGGGCGTGCCGGAATGGGCCATCGGCGCAGGCCTGACCGCGCTGATGACCGGGGTGAACCTCATGTCCACCCGCAGCTACGGCGAGTTCGAGTTCTGGTTCTCCTCGATCAAGGTGGCCGCGATCCTCGTGTTCAGCCTGATCTGCGCCCTGTGGGTGTTTGGCATCACGGCGCCGCAGGGCTTTTCGATTGGCAATCTCACTGCGCATGGCGGCTTTGCGCCACATGGCTGGGGGCCGGTGTTTGCGGGCGTCGCCTCCACCATCTTCTCGCTCTGCGGGGCGGAAATTGCGACGATTGCGGCGGCGGAATCGCCTGATCCGGCCAAAGTGATCGCGCGGATGACGGTCTCGGTCGCGCTGCGCATCGTGATTTTCTATGTGCTCGCGATCGGCCTCATCGTGGCGGTGGTGCCGTGGACGCAGATCGTGCCGGGGCATTCGCCGTTTGCCACCACGCTGGCGG